>JBOFUF010000272.1:0-2489 GCA_051652445.1 Shewanella sp. | reverse complement strand
TATCTTGAGCGGCAACTTTACTCACGTGTACGGTTAATTGCTCAATCTGAGTTTGAATCGATCTAAGCTGTTTTTGTATAGCTTCACTAAAGCCTGAGCTTCGAGTGGATAAAGCTCGTACCTCATCGGCCACAACCGCAAAGCCCCTACCTGCGTCGCCCGCCCGCGCAGCTTCAATTGCCGCATTTAACGCGAGCAAATTAGTCTGGGAAGATATTTTATCTATGTCCTGTAAGGCTTTCATTGCTTGGGGCATGGCCTCGTAGATGATATTCACTTTTTCCAACAACTCCCTCGTTGATGCCGACATTTCTATGGTGGTTTGGATAAAGCGCTCTAACGTCATCGAGGTATTATTGGCAAATTGCTTCATTTCATCTGAATGAAATGACCCGTCATTATCGGTACTCTTAATGAGATCTGAAATAAACCCAGTTTGCTCACTCATTAATCGCCCTAAGTCATCAAACGACTCACCGAGCAGATTGACCGCATCGCCCTGCACCGTAAGTACGCTGTCAATGTTAGATTCACAACTGTTGAGTGTGGTGATCGTTTCTTGATACAGACTGACGTGAGTTTGCCAATCGGCGGCAAGTTGGTTGTTGAAGGACTTATCATCAGACTGTTGAACTAACTGCATTTGCTGGTGCTGATAAAATTGCCACAGCAACATAATCAACACAGAAACGACCGGACCAATAGCCCACAATGTCATCAAACTCAGCGAATATCCAACGCCTGCCGCGATCACCGCAACTATCCCATCTTTGTATGTCATATGGACTTCACAATAATTTTACAATGATTAAAAAGTAGTTTCATATTGGGTTATTTTCAAACACGAAAGTGAAATTATTCACGTTCTTACGTGTAGCAATGCGGAAAATGCAGTTATCTGCGATATAAATCCTCAGCATTGAGCGCGAATTCTCAGTAAATTTTCTTAAATTCATGATTTGCTAATGAACTTGTCTTACTAATCGTAACCGGAAACTTAACTGTGCAGTCCTCATACCCTAGGTTACACTGGAAGCGTCATGGATTGGGATGGGATCGCTTATGAGTCAACGTACCTTAAATTCCTTGTTTAAACCGACTTCCGTTGCCATTATCGGCGCCTCGAATACTGAAAAACGCGCGGGGAATGTGTTGATGAAAAATCTGCTTTCGAGCGGTTTTTCAGGCCCAATTATGCCGGTGACCCCTAAGTATCGCGCTGTAATGGGCGTGCTGGCCTATCCCAATATCGAAGCCTTGCCGATAAAACCCGATTTAGCGGTGATTTGTACTCGAGCTTGCCGAGTGCCTGCCATCGTCGAGACCCTGGCGCAATTTGGCTGTAAGGTCGCCATTATAATGGCCTCTGGCATGACACAAGAGTTCAACGAGGAGGGCGTGAGCCTGCTCGATTTGACCATGCAAAATGCCAAGCGTTACGGTATGCGAATTTTAGGCCCTAACAGTTTAGGCATGTTGTTGCCTCCCTTAGGGTTAAACGCCAGTTTAGCCCATGCCAGTGCCCTACCCGGTAAGATAGCCTTCGTGTCGCAATCGGCGGCCATTTGCACCACAGTGCTCGATTGGGCGAATAATAAAGGCATTGGCTTTTCATCGTTTATCTCCCTTGGTGATGCTACGGATATCAGCTTTGATGAGTTGCTCGATTACCTTGGTCGCGATAGCCGTACTAGCGCCATTATGCTGTATATCGATTCTGTGAATGAAAAACGCCATTTCCTCTCGGCTGCCCGAGCCGCCTCACGCAATAAACCTATCTTAGTGATTAAATCAGGCCGCAGTCCCGAGGGGGCCCGCGCCGCTAAATTGCACACTGGCGGGGTTGGCGGTAACGATGCTGTGTATGAGGCGGCGTTTCGCCGTGCGGGTATGTTGCGGGTTAATGATTTAATCGAACTGTTTGCTGCGGTAGAAAGCCTTGCCCATTCGAATCCTCTGCAAGGTGAACGTTTAGGGATTATCAGTAACGGTGGCGGCCCTGCGGTATTAGCGGTCGATGAACTGATTATGCGCGGTGGTAAATTGGCTGAGTTGTCACCAGCCACCCTCGCCAAATTAGAGGCGCTGTTACCCAATACGTGGTCAAGGCAAAATCCCATTGATATTATTGGTGATGCGAATGCCAGCCGTTATGCTGAGACATTAAAAATCCTAATGGACAGCAATGAGTTGGATGCCATTTTGGTATTGCACTCGCCTTCTGCGCTCGGTGAAAGCGTAGACATCGCCGATGCCTTGATTAACACGATTCAAGCGCATCCAAAAAAGAATCGTCTCAATATATTAACCAACTGGAGCGGTGAAGACTCGGCTTATCAAGCACGAAAACGCTTCAATAAGGGCGGCATAGCCACCTATCGTACACCGGAGGGGGCGATAGGTGCTTTTATGCACATGGTTGAATACCGCCGCAACCAAAAACTGCTGCAAGAAGTGCCACAATCGATACCCGATAATATCCCGACCGA
>JBOFUF010000271.1:0-5467 GCA_051652445.1 Shewanella sp. | reverse complement strand
CGTTTGGGGCAATCATTACACCCAAATACAGTCGCTGGATTTTACGGGGAACGTCGCCGACTGGCGAGCCCTGTTACCCCTTTTAGGCGCAATATTAATTTGGATAGTGGCGAAGTTGGGATCCAAACGCTACAAACGTATGGGAATAGCCTATGTATTACATAGGGTTAAACTGCATTATGGTAAAATCCCCCTGCAATCCGCCGCTGGGCAATTTTTTCAAGCACTGTTCGCCCTAGGCACCAATTTCTCTGTCGGTCGTGAAGGCCCAGCGATTCATTTAGGCGCAGTCAGTGCCAGTTTTCTCGCCGAAAAATTCAATCTTCCCGATAACAGTGTTCGTATTATGTGCGCCAGTGGCATTGCCGCTGGGATTGCCGCAACCTTTAACGCGCCCTTGGCGGCGGTGATTTTTGTACTCGAAGTGATTGTCCGCGAGTATAAGGTGCATTATTTCTTCCCCATTATGCTCTCCGCGATTTGCGGCGCAGTTTCAAGTCAACTGGTATTTGGTAATGTGCACGAATTTGACCGGATTCAAGTGTTCCATATTCCACTACACCACTACCCAATTCTTGCCATTGCCGGCGTGGTATTGGGCTGCGCCGCGGCGTTGTTTAATTATTCACTATTAAAAGTCACCGCGACGGGGCAAAACTGGCCACTCATCTACCGACTATTACTGGCGGGCAGCGTCACCACGTTAATCGGTCTTGTATTGCCACAAGCTCTTGGTTCTGGCGATCTCGCGATTAGTGAGGCGATTAGCCAACATCCGAGTCTGTTACTGTTAATCGCCCTGTTGTTCGCCAAAACCATCGCCACTATTGCGGCCATTGGCTTAGGTATTCCCGGCGGTTTAATCGGTCCACTCTATGGTATCGGCGCGCTGCTCGGTGCCATTTTGGCACTGATCAGCGCCATCGCATTCCCGTCTATCGCCCCTTATGTTGGGCTTTACACTGTGATCGGTATGACAGCCATGATGGGGGTATGTTTAAGTGCGCCGCTGGCCGCCTTAGTTGCCCTGTTAGAAATGACCAATGATGCTAGCATTATTTTACCCGCGATGTTTGTCACTATTCCGGCATTTTTGATTGCCTATCAAGGCTTTAAAACTGACTCTATTTTCTTTAAACAATTAGATATGATGGGACTCGGTTACAAGGTCGCCCCCGTAAATTTAGCGCTGCAGAAAAAGGGCGTTAGAGCCTTGATGGATAAACGCTTTGTTATCGTCAACAATAATGATGAGTTATTACTCGAAGTGCTTAAACGGGCCGAAGGTCGACCCGTGCTGGTTCGTAATGCCGATGGCATTATCGAAATGCTTAGCCTTGAAATGCAATCCTACGATGACATGACCACGCTATCACGCCATCCCATGCAAGGTCTAAGCGACAGCACCACCCTCAATGAAGCCTATTTACTGTTGTCGCCTAAACGCTGTGGTGAGCTGTTTATTTATCAGGACACGCCCGATAACGTGGTCGGGGTGATCAGCTGGGCGAATCTACAACAAGAAATTCGTTCCGGCCAAGCCTAATAGGGTTTAAAAAACTGCGGCGGCAGATTAAAAGCTTGGGGCTTTATCACAAAAATCTAACACAGTGGTAATGTGGCTATTTCGCTGCCCGAGGGCTTCTGCTACAATCGCGCCTCAGCCACCCTACATAACATCAGGGCAAATAAGCGCGCTAATGCCGCTTAAAATGCCCCCTAGCAAATTGGAAAACAGGCTGATGAATCAGTTCGAAGGATCCCATATCCTCTGCGTAAACCAGTTAAACCTTGACTCAATCCAAACTATTTTTAATGTCGCTAACCGCATGATGCCCTACGCACTTCGAGAGAAGCGCAATAATGTGCTTGATGGCGCCATTTTAGGTAACCTATTTTTCGAACCCAGTACTCGTACCCGCGTGAGCTTTGGCTGTGCCTTTAACTTACTCGGCGGTCATGTGCGTGAAACCACAGGTATGGCTTCCTCATCTTTATCTAAAGGTGAATCTCTGTATGATACCGCACGGGTGTTATCCACCTATTCTGATGTGATTGCCATGCGCCATCCTGACTCTTACTCGGTCAAAGAGTTTGCAGAAGGCAGCCGCGTCCCAGTGATCAACGGCGGCGATGGTTCCAACGAGCATCCGACCCAAGCTTTGCTCGACTTATACACTATCCAAAAAGAGCTCAAGTGCGCCGGTCGCGGTATCGATGGCATGCACATCGCTATGGTGGGCGATTTAAAATTTGGCCGCACAGTACATTCGCTATCGCGCTTACTCTGTATGTATAAAAACATCAGCTTTACACTAATTTCACCCTCTGAATTGGCGATGCCTGATTATGTGATCTCTGACATTGAAAATGCTGGCCATAGCATCAGAATAACCGACCAACTTGAAGGCCATTTAGATAACGCAGATATTTTGTATCTCACTCGCATTCAAGAAGAACGCTTCCCGTCACAGGACGAAGCAAATAAGTATCGCGGCAAGTTCCGCTTAAATCGCAGTATTTACACTCAGCATTGCAAATCTAACACTGTCATTATGCATCCGCTTCCCAGGGATTCACGGGTGCAAGCCAATGAGTTAGATAATGATTTAAACAGCCACCCTAATCTTGCTATCTTCAGACAGGCGGATAATGGGCTGTTAATTCGCATGGCTTTGTTTGCATTGACACTCGGTGTTGACAGTCAACTCGAAAAATATGAGTGTCCGGTTAATTGGTATTCACGTAAAGCCGATCGCTAATTGGCTACAGACTTTAAGGACTCAGCATGACCCGTTCCGAAGCACTATTTGAACAGGCTAAAAAAACCATCCCCGGCGGCGTTAACTCTCCGGTTCGTGCATTTAATGGTGTAGGCGGTTCCCCCCTATTTATTGAAAAAGCTAACGGCGCTTATATTTACGATGCCGATGGCAAAGCTTATATCGACTATGTCGGTTCTTGGGGCCCGATGATCCTCGGCCACAACCATCCTAAAATCCGTGCAGCGGTATTAGCCGCGGTGGAAAATGGCTTATCTTTTGGTGCGCCAACAGAGCTTGAAGTGCAAATGGCTGAAAAAGTCATCTCAATGGTGCCGTCTATCGAGCAAGTCCGCATGGTGAGCTCAGGCACTGAAGCGACCATGAGTGCAATTCGCTTAGCGCGCGGTTTTACTAATCGTGACAAGATCTTAAAGTTTGAAGGTTGCTACCATGGCCACGCTGACTGCCTGTTAGTGAAAGCCGGTTCTGGCGCGTTAACGTTAGGTCAACCTAGCTCACCCGGTATTCCTGAAGATTTTGCCAAGCACACCTTAACCGCTGTGTATAACGATCTGGATTCAGTTAGAACCCTGTTCGAGCAATATCCAACTGACATTTCTTGTATCATCATCGAGCCGGTTGCTGGCAACATGAATTGCATCCCACCTATCCCTGGTTTCCTTCAAGGCCTGCGTGATATGTGTGATGAGTTTGGTGCGCTGCTGATTATCGACGAAGTGATGACAGGTTTTCGTGTATCACTAAGTGGCGCTCAAGGTTATTACGGCGTCACACCAGACTTAACCACACTCGGTAAAGTGATTGGTGGCGGTATGCCAGTGGGGGCTTTCGGTGGCCGTAAAGATGTGATGCAATTTATCGCCCCTACGGGTCCGGTTTACCAAGCGGGTACGTTATCGGGTAACCCCATTGCGATGTCAGCGGGTCTAGCACAAATGGACGCCCTGTGTGAAGAAGGTCTGTACGAAGCGCTGAGCGCAAAAACCCAACGCATCGCAGAAGGCTTTAAAGCCGCGGCGGATAAGCACGGTATTCCAATGGCGATCAACTATGTTGGTGGTATGTTCGGTTTCTTCTTCACTGCAGAACCTAAAATCACTCGCTTCGATCAAGTGACCCAATGCAATATCGAGCAATTCCGTATTTTCTATCACGGCATGTTAGATGAAGGTGTTTACTTAGCGCCCAGTGCCTATGAGGCCGGTTTCCTGTCTATGGCCCATGGCGAAGAAGAGATGCGTTTAACCTTAGAAGCGGCTGACCGCGTATTAGCCAGCATGAAAGCGGCAATCTAAACCTAGGTTTTAGTATTTAAGCCGTTTAAACATAACAAAGGGACGCCAATGCGTCCCTTTGCTTTAATTAACGCCAACATGCCCTAATGTCACCCAGTATCAAAATATAAAATTAGTTTCAAACATCAAACGGCTTATTATTTAATCAGTCCACATTATTGTCAGATTACCCCCTAGATACCCTTAACCTGATAACTTTAGCTGGATAACCTTAACTAGATAAATTGAGTCAGATAAAATTGATCTGATAAAAAGACGCCTAAGAAGAAGCTCAGTCCAGTCATTACCATTCATGAATCTCTATCTGAATGAAAATTAATTGACGTAACTACACATACCCCGCTTAGACTTTATTCGCAGAACTCACTTTGTACTTGGCATTAACATTAAAGAAACAGTCAACATCTCTACTAAAACCATTAAAAACGATACATAAGACCATGTTACAGTCTTGGCGCGCGCGATGAGCATCACAAATTAACGCCCACTTGCGGCATAGCGAACAGTTGCGTTCTCTAGCCCTTTATGTTCTGATCCGCACGCACTAACACGGTAAGCTTAATTTTACCTTGATAGGCCCAATCTTTAGGTCGACTTAGGTCGCCCTACGACATTAAAACAGCAGTTGGAATTGCAGTTATGTTAAATACCTTTCTCATCTTACTGGCCGTGCTCGCATTGCTCAGTATTATTTTCGAAGAAGTGACCCACCTTAATAAAGCAAAAACCACCTTATTCTTTGGTTGTATCTCTTGGGTAGCGCTGTTTATGGCTGCGGGGGATCCTTCCCATGAGAAAATCGTTGCCGAACAACTCAATGAAAATTTGCTCGAAATTGCCACACTTTGGCTTTTTCTAATGTCAACCATGACCTTCGTAGCATATTTGAATGCTAAAGGCATGATCCAAATCATGGTGCAAAAGATATTTCCACAGCAGGTTTCTGTGCGAATGTTAATGATCCAAGTTGCTCTGTTTGCACTCGTGCTCTCTGCATTTTGTGATAACGTTACCGCAACCTTAGTGTCGTTAGGTTTATTAACCACCTTTAAACTCGACAAACAAATGCGCCGTAGAATGGCGGTGTTAATTATTTTCGCGGTTAACTCAGGCGGTGTCGCGTTGATCACCGGTGATGTGACAACGCTGATGATTTTTTTAGCGGGCCATGTACAGATGTCTGAACTTTTGATGTTGTTTATTCCATCAACGATCAGCGTGATTCTGCTGGCAACCCTATTTTCACTCAAAGCTGAAGGTATTGTGAGTACGACGCCAATCAAACACAGTTATCAAACTGTAGATGTTTTGATTGCCCTCGTGTTCTTCTGCACCATTTTAATGACCATGTTACTGAACATGTTGTTTGGTATCCCGCCGGTGTTG
>JBOFUF010000270.1:0-9630 GCA_051652445.1 Shewanella sp. | reverse complement strand
CACTGAGCAAAGTATTAATAATGTATAATCCCGGCTCCATGGTCAACACCTGGTTTGGCGCTAAAATGCGGGTGCACCGCAGAAATGGATGGCCCTCGGGCGCTGCGATATGGGTACCGCGCTCATCGTGAGAGAAACCCCCAACATCATGCACTTGCAGTCCAAGCATATGGCCTAAGCCATGGGGGAAAAAAGCACGGGTAATACTTTGTTCAACTAAACCTTGAGCATCACCCGTGGCTAAATCAAAATCCAATAGCACTTGCGCGACTTTAGTGTGAGTAGCGAAATGTAAATCCGGATAACGAACACCAGGTCGCATCATGTCGATGATGCTCAAGCTGCGTCTTATTCATCGCAGCGATCAACTCATCGAAACGATTATTCTCGAATGCATAGGTTCTGGTAATATCGGACGCATAACCAAAGTAACTCGCACCGGCATCGATAAGAAATGACCAACGTTTCGCAGGGCTTTGATGCTCAAGCGCAGTGTAATGCAAGATCGCCGCATTTTGATTGAGAGCAATAATATTGCCATAGGGCACTTCATTTCGCTCTGGCCCACGGCAGATAAATAATGTTGCTGGATCTCGAACTCACTGGCACCGTTATAAAAGGCATTTTTAGCCGCCAAATGTCCCTGCACCGCAATTTGGTTAGCGCGGCGCATACATTCTAGTTCATATTCAGTTTTAGTGGTTCTGTGGTAATGCAGATAACCCATCACAGCATCGGGGTTACGGCTAGCAAAACCCAGTATTTCTGCCACATCTAAATGCTCACCCAAATAAGCCCAATTAACCGTATCTTTCGGTAATAACTCAGCGACCTTGTCGGCCTGGGTTAGCAACTTAATATCGAAATGCTCATTCCAGAACATATCTGGCACATCGGATATCTTATGCCAAAAATCCACAGGGCGATAAAAAATCAGTTGCGGCTTATCACGCCCGTTAACCACCAGCCAGCAATTCGGATTATCCAACACAGGCAACCACGCCTTGAAGTGCGGGTTAGCTTTAAAGGGATAATTGATATCATCCAAAAACATCCGATGCGGCTGACCCGAATGGATCACTAAACCAGACAAGGCCTCTCGAGACAAAATCTCTGTGACTCGACGGTTTAACTCGGCAATATGGGCACGATAATGATGAGCCAACGGATCCATTTGTCATCTCCCGCAAAATAAAAGTTAATAATGTGAGTTCAATGTCGTCATACAATCTAAATCTGAGCCTGAGCCTGAATAACCTATCTAATCAAAAGCCAAACAGTCATTCAATCTAGCAGACCTAGCGTCAGAGTGACGCACACCAAAGCTGCAAAACATTGATTATATTAAACAATCAAATCAATTCCTAATATAGCATTCGCGTCAAAATAGCCAAGGAAAACACAGTGATCTAGCGCACTCTGGGCGCACCAGCTCCTGTGCAGTGCATCACAAAGGTTAAAAACCGCTCTTGCAGAAAATAAATTAAACAGTCGTTTAAATTGGCTGTTGTAATTTATCGAATTTCGAAGCACACTGACACACAACTGGTCAAATGATGGCCGAAGCTGCTGTGAGATAGAGAGTCGTACTAGCACCAACAGATAATGGTGCGGATGACTTTTAAGCCAAAAGGAAGCAAGCAATGATCTACCAAAGTCCTACAATTCAAGTTGAGTTACTCGAGGATAATATTGCCAAGCTGTGCTTTAACGCACCCGGTTCGGTGAACAAATTCGATAGAGAAACCCTCTCCTCGCTCGATGCCGCATTAGACAGCATCAAGCAACATTCTAATATTAAAGCGTTAATGCTGACCTCAAGTAAAGATACCTTTATTGTGGGTGCTGACATTACCGAATTTTTAGGCCTATTTGCACAAGATGACGCGGTACTGCTCTCTTGGGTTGAACAAGCCAACGCTGTGTTTAACAAGCTAGAAGACTTACCTTTCCCCACGGCATCTGCCATCAAAGGCTTTGCCTTAGGTGGCGGCTGTGAAACCATTTTGGCAACGGATTTTCGTATCGCCGATACCACAGCAAAAATCGGTTTACCCGAAACAAAACTCGGCATCATCCCAGGTTTTGGCGGCACGGTTCGTCTACCACGTTTGATTGGTGCAGATAACGCACTTGAGTGGATCACCACAGGTAACGAGCAACGCGCCGAAGATGCACTAAAAGTCGGCGCTATTGATGCCTTAGTTGCACCCGAAGCGTTAGAGGCTGCAACGATTCAAATACTCAAAGATGCCGTCGTTGAAAAACTGGATTGGCTATCGCGTCGTAACCGTAAATTGTCAGCCCTCACACTGCCAAAACTTGAAGCCATAATGTCATTCACCACAGCCAAAGGCATGGTGTTTGCAGTTGCGGGTAAACACTACCCTGCACCCATGGCTGCCGTCAGCGTGATTGAGCAAGCATCGACTAAAGGCCGCACCGAAGCACTGCAAATCGAGCATCAAGCCTTTATCAAACTCGCTAAAACTGACGTTGCTAACGCGCTTATTGGTATCTTCCTGAATGATCAATTTGTTAAAGGAAAAGCCAAAAAAGCCGTCAAGTTAGCGAAAGATGTAAAAAATGCGGCCGTATTAGGTGCAGGTATTATGGGTGGCGGTATCGCCTACCAAAGCGCCAGCAAAGGCACGCCGATTGTGATGAAAGACATTGCCCAGCCAGCATTAGAATTAGGCCTCAGTGAGGCAGCTAAACTGCTGTCAGCGCAAGTCGCTCGTGGCCGTTCAACGCCAGAAAAAATGGCCAAAGTGCTCAACAACATCACCCCAACATTAGAGTATGCTGCGGTTAAGCATGCCGATGTGATTATTGAAGCCGTTGTTGAACACCCAAAAATCAAAGCGCAGGTTTTAGCCGAAGTTGAGCAATATGTGAGTGATGATGCGATTATCGCGTCAAACACCTCAACGATCTCAATCAACTTGCTCGCTAAGAGCATGAAGAAACCTGAGCGTTTCTGCGGTATGCATTTCTTCAACCCTGTGCACAAAATGCCGTTGGTCGAAGTCATCCGTGGTGAGCACAGCTCTGAAGGGACCATCGCCTCTGTGGTGGCTTACGCCAGTAAAATGGGCAAAACCCCAATCGTGGTGAATGATTGCCCAGGCTTTTTCGTTAACCGCGTCCTCTTCCCTTACCTTGCCGGCTTTAACGGCTTACTTGCCGAAGGTGGCGACTTTGCTGCAATCGACAAAGTGATGGAAAAACAATTCGGTTGGCCAATGGGCCCTGCTTACCTGCTCGACGTAGTGGGTTTAGACACTGGTCACCACGCCCAAGCCGTTATGGCTGAAGGCTTCCCTGATCGCATGGGTAAATCAGGCATTGATGCGATTGATGTGATGTTTGAGAGCAAGCGTCTTGGCCAGAAAAATGGTAAAGGTTTCTATGTCTATTCAGTCGATAGCCGTGGTAAACCAAAGAAAGATATCGATCCAACGAGCTACGGCCTATTGAAAGATGCCTTTGGCGAGTTAAAAGCCTTTGAAGCCGATGACATTATTGCCCGTACTATGATCCCGATGATTATCGAAACCGTGCGCTGTTTAGAAGAAGGTATAGTCGCATCGCCAGCCGAAGCGGATATGGGCCTAGTTTATGGTTTAGGTTTCCCGCCATTCAGAGGCGGCGTGTTCCGTTACTTGGATACCCTAGGTGTCGCAAACTTTGTCGCCTTAGCAGACAAATACGCTCACTTGGGCGGTCTGTATCAAGTCACCGATGCGATGCGCACATTAGCCACCAATAACGGTAGCTACTACCAAGCCTAATTAGCGGGAAAGGAATTTAATCATGAAACAAGCTGTTATCGTAGACTGCATTCGCACTCCCATGGGCCGATCTAAGGCCGGCGTATTTCGTCATGTGCGTGCAGAAACCCTGTCTGCCGAATTGATGAAAGGTCTATTGCTGCGTAATCCGCAACTCGATCCAAACCTGATTGAAGACGTGATTTGGGGGTGTGTGCAACAAACCCTAGAGCAAGGCTTCAACATTGCCCGTAACGCTTCGCTACTAGCTGGCATTCCAAAGACCGCTGGCGCTGTAACGGTTAACCGTTTATGTGGTTCGTCAATGGATGCCATCCATCAAGCGGCACGTGCCATTATGACAGGCATGGGCGACACCTTTATTATTGGTGGCGTAGAACACATGGGCCATGTGCCAATGAGCCATGGTGTCGACTTCCACCCAGGCCTTGCCAATAACGTGGCAAAAGCCTCTGGCATGATGGGGTTAACGGCTGAAATGCTGGGTAAACTTCACGGCATTACCCGTGAACAGCAAGATGCTTTTGCAGTGCGTTCACACCAACGCGCCTATGCCGCGACGGTTGAAGGCCGCTTTGCCAAAGAAATCTATGGTATTGAAGGTCACGATGCTAACGGTGCCTTAATTAAAGTGCTGCAAGACGAAGTCATTCGCCCAGAAACCACCATGGCATCACTAGCAGCACTGCGGCCAGTATTCGATCCAGTAAATGGCACTGTGACAGCAGGTACTTCTTCTGCACTGTCTGATGGCGCTTCAGCCATGTTAATTATGGAAGAATCTAAAGCCCGCGCACTTGGCTTACCTATCCGTGCACGTATTCGTTCAATGGCGGTTGCAGGTTGTGATGCGGCAATTATGGGTTACGGCCCAGTACCTGCGACGCAAAAAGCGCTGGCTCGCGCCGGTATTACCGTTGCCGATTTAGATGTCATTGAACTTAACGAAGCGTTTGCGGCTCAGTCGTTACCTTGCGTGAAAGATTTAGGGCTAGCGGATGTGGTTGACGACAAAATCAACCTCAACGGCGGCGCGATTGCACTGGGCCACCCACTGGGCTGTTCTGGCGCACGCATCTCTACGACGCTTATCAACTTGATGGAAGACAAAGACGCAACCTTAGGTTTAGCGACCATGTGTATTGGTTTAGGCCAAGGTATCGCAACCGTATTCGAACGCGTTTAATTCGTTACTTGAATAATCATCAAAGCCGGAATCTGTTCCGGCTTTTTTTTGCCGAATTTAGTCATAACCGTTCTAAAAATAGAATTGATCATCAGTGTTCCACGTGGAACATTTTCCACAAAAACTCGTTCACAAATTGAAATCACCAACTTGGAATATCATGGAGGCTGGAGTAACATTAGCCAATTCTGCTTAACCGTTCAGTAGAGGTAATATGAACGACACTTTCTCAACCGCACAACATACACTCGACGCTCTTGGTTTACGCTGCCCAGAACCGGTGATGATGGTGCGTAAAACGGTAAGGCAAATGGCTGCCGGCGAGACACTGCTCATCATTGCCGATGACCCCGCCACGACACGCGACATACCAAGCTTTTGCGAGTTTATGGATCACACCTTAATTGCCAGCGAAACCACGCAAACGCCCTATCAATATTTGATCAGAAAAGGACGTTAAGTCGCATCGTTAGCGACTTAATCATAAAACAAAGGAGCTGAGGAACTATGCCAAAACTGCTGGCGATTGCCTATAAAACTGTAAAGCGCGGCCCGATGAATGAAGTTATCTGTGCCAATGTCACCCAACTCAGTGGTGTAGAGAAAGATGTGTTTGGTCGCCCTGGCAAGCGCCAAGTCACTGTACTTTCCAAACGGCAGTGGCAACAAGCCTGCCATAGTCTCGAGGCAGATTTACCTTGGACGACTCGCAGAGCGAATCTGCTCGTTGATGATTTGGTATTTAGCAGTGCCGATGTTGGTAAACATTTACAGATTGGTGAGTTACGACTTGAAATAACGGGTGAGACCGATCCCTGTAAGAAGATGGAAATAGCCCATGTCGGTTTAGAAGCCGCACTCACTCCAGAATGGCGAGGTGGTGTTACATGCCGAGTATTAAATGATGCCATGATCCACTTAGGTGATGAGATATCGCTGGTTAATCCAAGCTAGTTTTGAGTTAGCCGTACAGCCTTCAGTACGCTTTAAGCAAGAAATCGATAAAGACGTTTTCGATGTAAAAATGCTACGCATGGCGCAGGTCTCACCAGATGGTAGCAAAGTCGCCTTCGAAGCACTGGGTAATATTTGGTTAAAATCCTTACCCGATGGAAAAATATCGCGCTTAACTGAACACAATAATGGGATTGCAGAGCTATATCCCCAATGGTCTCGCGATGGTAAAAACATTGTGTTCACCACTTGGAATGACCAAGGCACTGTACAAGTGATTAGCGCCAAAGGTGGCAAGCCTACACAACTCACATCTGATCCTGGAAAGTATGTCGAACCCACCTTTTCACCCGATGGTGCACTTGTCGATTATCGCAAAACTCAAGGCGGCAACCTCACTCCGAGAACGTGGTCGCAGGAAACCCAGCTGTATAACGTCGATATTGAAGGTAAACAAAATAGCAAGATCATTGCGCCGATGGCTATCAAGCTCAATTCGGTGCCAATGCCAATCGCGTCTTTTTTATGAATAGCAGCGAAGATGAAACGCCGCAGTTATCATCGATCAACTTAGACGGCTTCGATAAACGGGTGCATTACAGCAGCAAACATGCAACTGAATTTAGGGTTTCACCAGATGGTGAACAAATCGCCTTTGCTAAACGCTTTAAGGTTTGGGTAACACCTTTTGCTAAACACGGCGAAACCGTTGAGATTAGCCCCAATACCAGCAATCTGCCCGTTAGCCAATCGAGCGTCCGCGCAGGCGGAAAGTATCAGTTGGAACAGTCAAAGTAACCAACTGTATTGGACCCTTGGCCCCGAACTTTATCAAGCTAAGGTTGACACTCAATATCGCGACAAAGATTAAAAGGCTCTGCCAACCATTATCGATTTAGGCTTTACCCAAAAGGCCGATGTTCCACGTGGAACAATCGCCTTCGTCGGCGGTAGAGTGATTACGCTGGAAAATGACCATGTCATCGATAATGGCGTGGCCATAGTCAAAGACAATCATATTGTCGCTGTAGGTGATGCCAATATCGCGATCCCTAAAGATGCACAGGTCATCGACATCAAAGAAAAAATCGATTATGCCAAGGCTATTCGTGCCCACGCCCATAGTTCGCAAGCAGATGATGACATTGTGCCGCAACAAAACTGGGCGCGGTATTCCAGCTTATCTCTGGGTGTCACCACTATTCACGATCCATCGAATGACACCACAGAAATCTTTGCCGCATCTGATCAACAAAAAGCAGGTAATATTGTTGGCCCACGAATATTCTCCACCGGCACCATACTTTATGGAGCCAATACACTCTGCTACACATCGCATATAGACTTACTGGATGATGCCAAATGCCATCTTGAACGCCTGTAAAAAGTCGGAGCCTTTAGCGTAAAAAGCTATAACCAACCGCGCCGCAATCAGAGACAGCAAGTCATAACCGCAGACCGTGAACTTGAAATGATGGTTGTGCCTGAAGGTGGCAGTTTGCTGCAACATAATTTAAGCATGGTCGCCGATGGACATACTACGATTGAGCACCACTCCCCATGGGGTCAATCTATAATGATATCAGACAATTCTGGAGCCAAACTCAAGTTGGTTACACCCCAACTTAGTGGTCGCCTATGGCGGTATTTCTGATAGACCTCATGGCAAAATAAAATTGTCGCTTTCTATAAGGCCATATCGACTTTATAAGAGTGATGATTAACTCCTGCTACTAACAAAAAGCATGTTCCACGTGGAACATGCTTTTTTATCTCTAGGCTTCTAATACCACGACAAGTCCAAAACCAGACTTCTACATCGGCAAACTCTACGAGTAATGTTGCGCCTGGTTATGCAATCAGGCACAAGAATCGACACAGGCCTGATAGGAAATGCACTCGACAAGGTGATCGTTCACCATACCCACCGCCTGCATAAAGGCATAACAAATGGTTGGGCCGACAAAATTAAATCCAAGCTTCTTTAACGCATTTGACATGGCTTCAGATTCTGGCGTTTGCGTTGGAACCTGCGCCATTGCCATAACCTGATTAACGATGGGTTTGCCGCCCACGAAGCTCCATAAAAATGCAGAAAAATCCTTCCCATCGGCAGTATAGGCTAAATAACCCTTGGCATTCTTGATGATAGAGTTCACCTTCAAGCGGTTGCGCACTATACCGGGATTAAGCATTAACTCCTCTACTTTCGCCTCATCGAAAGTGGCAATAATCTCAGGTTCAAAATGGGCAAAGGCCTGTTCATAGTTTTGTTGCTTCTTTAAGATAGTAATCCAAGATAATCCGGCCTGCTGACCATCTAAACACAACTTAGCAAACAGCACCTTAGAATCATAAACAGGTCGCCCCCACACTCTGTCATGATACTCACGATACAAAGGATCATCACTTACCCAGCCACAGCGGATCTCTTCCATGACATATAACCTTATCGATTTAATTAAGAAGGTAAAAAATAACCTACATAAGCAGATATCTACAAGGTATAATCAAAACCATTTTCTATTCAGGCTGACGGCAGTAGACAAGTAGACATGACGACAAAACACGACGTAAAAACATTTCAGGGTTTCATTCTCACCCTGCAGGAATATTGGGCACAGCAAGGCTGTGCAATCGTTCAACCTCTAGATATGGAAGTCGGCGCAGGTACATTCCACCCACAAACTTTCCTACGTTCTTTAGGGCCAGAACCTATGAGCAGTGCCTATGTGCAGCCATCGCGCCGCCCTACCGACGGTCGTTACGGTGAAAACCCTAACCGTCTGCAGCACTACTACCAATTCCAAGTCGTGTTAAAACCCTCGCCGGATAATATTCAAGAACTGTATTTGGGCTCACTGCAAGCACTGGGTATTGATACTCAAATCCACGATATCCGCTTTGTAGAAGATAACTGGGAATCACCAACATTAGGTGCTTGGGGCTTAGGCTGGGAAATCTGGCTTAATGGCATGGAAGTGACTCAGTTTACTTACTTCCAACAGGTCGGCGGCATTGAATGCAGCCCGGTTACAGGTGAAATCACCTATGGGCTTGAGCGTCTGGCCATGTATATCCAAGGTGTTGATAGCGTTTATGATCTCGTTTGGACCGATGGCCCACTGGGCCGCATCACCTATGGCGATGTGTTCCATCAAAACGAAGTAGAGCAATCGACCTATAACTTCGAACACGCCGATGTGGACTTTATGTTCACCCTATTCGATCAGTGCGAAAAAATGTGTCAGCATTTATTGTCGCTCGAAAAACCTTTACCTCTGCCCGCCTACGAGCAAGTGATGAAAGCCTCACACGCCTTCAACTTACTCGATGCCCGCCATGCCATTTCAGTGACTGAGCGCCAGCGTTACATCTTACGCGTTCGCACTATGGCCAAAGCGGTCGCTGAATCTTATTATCAGGCACGCGAAGCCCTTGGCTTCCCAATGTGTAAGTAGAGGTAAAAACATGAATTTTGAAAACTTACTCATAGAGTTAGGCACGGAAGAATTACCCCCCAAGTCACTGCGTAAACTGGCTGAATCGTTTTTAGCTAACTTTACTGAAGAATTGACTAAAGCCGATTTAGCCTTTACCTCAGCCGTTTGGTACGCAGCGCCACGCCGTCTGGCTATTAACGTCACAGCCCTTGCCCTCGCGCAAGCTGACAAAGTCGTTGAAAAACGCGGCCCA
>JBOFUF010000269.1:0-5930 GCA_051652445.1 Shewanella sp. | reverse complement strand
GCTAAAAAAAAGGCCTGCTAGGCAGGCCTTAACATGTGACTCAAATTAACAGCCAGTAGCGGTTATTGCATATTTAGGAAGCTCAGCAAGGCCAGGGGGATTAGCCGCTTTTGCTTCTGTATAAATTAAAAAACATTCTGCAGGTGCGCCATGTTGATAAATTTTAGCAGTGCGTGGTGTGCCAACTGTTGGATCTATAATCCAATCTGCAGTAACAAGCTGAGGATCAACTTTAGCGTCGAAAGTAATGTCCATGCCAGCTTCTAACGAAGCCTTTGTTGCTTCCATATATCCATCAAAAGTTGCAACTGTTGCTGTATCCCCAATTGCCACTGATTGTCCACCTTTTTCCTTGCCTGCTAGCGCAGCTTTAGAAAAGACTAAACTATTAGCACCTTGGATTGCACCTTTTACTCCCTGTAATGCGGAAGCTCTTGCATCGCCTTGCAGATTGAGAAACTTAGGTGCCGCTGTGACAGCCAAAATACCGAGGATGATGATCACAACCACTAATTCAATTAAGGTAAAACCATTTTGCTTTTTCATAATAATACAACCTATTTACTGTAGATAAATTAAGCAGAATTAGCGGTCCATTCGGCAACAATAACTTGGTACCTGCGCCAACCCAGCGAGGGAAAATAAAACAACCAACCACACACTCACACAAACACACCGCATGGCTAGTACCTAGGGCCTAGCACTTAGCACTTAGCACTTAGCACTTAGCACTTAGCACTTAGCACTTAGCACTTAAGTGCCGAACACCTAGGGCGTAAAGGGCGTTTGGGTAAAGCTTAACACTCTGCCAGTGCCGGGGTTATACACGATCCCTTTCGCACCCGCCGTGGTTAAATCCGCCGACGTAGGCACGCCACTGGTTTGGTTTAACACCAGTGAAGCCACTTGGTGATAAACACATAAATCTAATTCCGTGATGACAGTGCCGGTAATCGCGTTGGCACTGCCACCTGCGCCATCAATCACCCGCGTGGTATAACGTTGATTACGTGCATCTTGAGTGTAAAGCACGTTACGAGGCGCACTCTGCAACACAGTATTAAATACCTGTTGGCAGCTTGCATCTGTCATCGCTGTCGCCGCCGTAGCTGACGTCCCGGTTGGATAACCAAAACGTGTATCGACATTGACTGTGTTACCGTCGAGGATAACGCTGGCATTTTGGCGCCCGTCGACTTCCCACTGCGAACGCACAAAGCTAACCGCCGTTGATAAACCACCCGCCACACCGTCAACACTGGCATCTTGGGCATCATCGGTGACATTCAAAAAACGGGGGATCGCGGTGGCCGCGAGTAAACCCAAAATGACAATAACAATGACTAACTCAATCAATGAAAAACCTTGCTGCTTGTGCTGCATACCGCCCCCTTTTGTTAACAACTTTGATTTTAACAGCCCTAGTTTTGTAATAAAACCTTTAATTTTGTAATAAAACCCCTTGTTTGATAACAGCTTATTAATTAGTCAAAAAAATGACCCTGCCAAAATCCTGCTGATAGACTAGACTGTCGCCATTTTCGGCACGATAACGGCAACTGTTATCCTGCGGTAAATACGTCGCGATTAAGTGCGCACGGCTTGATTCTGCCCCCATTAATTGCTGCCACAACACTTGGCAAGCTTGGGGGTTGCCACGGGGCGACTGCGGCCAACCGCGGGCATTAAGGCGGATCATAGTTTGAGTATTCCCCCCCGTTGGCGCCAGCGGTGCCCACTGTAATTGCAGCTGTGAGGGTTGCCCCTGGGACAACCACTGGGACCGCACCATCGTCAGCACATGCAAAAAACGCGGATGGGCGAGCGCGAGCCCTGTCGCGCCCAGTGGCGATATGCTGGCAAAATAGCGACTGCCAATAACGACCATAATCAATAAGAGCACAATCACACTGGCCATGCGGCCATAAAGCCGCAACAGTTGACTGTCGGCGTGTTGTTGCATCGACATAGGGCTAGCCCTTGAGTATCAGGCTGTGGCGCTGCAACATAGGTTATTGCCCCCCTTTGACTACGTTGAGCATATCCCACATCGGCAGGTATATCCCTAAGGCCAGCACGAGTACAATCACGGCGACAAAACCTATCAACATCGGCTCCAATTTGGCGGTGAGGTTCTTTAAATCATAGTCAACCTCACCCTCATAAAAGTCGGCCGCATCATTTAACAATTTATCGATGAGGCCGGTTTCTTCGCCCACGGCGACCATTTGCAGCACCAGTGGCGTAAATAATTGGCTCTGATTCGCTACCCTCAGCATAGAGTCGCCAGACTCTATGCCACGGCGCATACCGACTATTTTGTCGTGCATATAGGCATTATCTACCGCGTCAGCCACTAAACTTAACGCCTGCGTCATCGGTACGCCCGCACTGAGCATCATAGAGAAACTGCGACAATAACGGGCTAACGTCGAACGCTCAATAATCGACCCTACGGCGGGAATGTGTAACTTCCACTTATCCCACTGCTTTTCGCCTTTTTCCGTATGGTGCCAGTAACGAATGCCAATAATGGTGCCCATCAGCGCCACCAACATCAGCGCCCAATAATTCACAAACAGACTGGATGTCCCCATCAACACTTTTGTCGCCCACGGCAAGTCGGCGCCAAAGCGGGAAAACATCTCGGCAAACTTAGGGATCACCATGATATTGAGGATCACCATAGCGAGCGCAATCGCAATCAATACAAACATGGGATAACGCATGGCCGATTTAATTCGTCGCCGCGTCTCTTGCTCACGCTCGATATAACCTGACAGCTGAATAAAGGCATCTTCTAACTTACCGGTGTTTTCACCCACGTGCACCATAGAAACAAACAAAGAATCAAACACATCTGGATGCTGATTCATGGCGGATGACAAGGTTCGCCCCGACGTCAGCTGCAGCGAAATATCATTAAGCGCATCTTTCATCCGCTGGGAATGTGTCGTTTCAGATAGGCCTGCAATCGCCCGCAAAATAGGAATGCCAGAACGGGTCAAGGAGTACATTTGCCGAGTAAACATTTGTAATTCTTCTAACGCGACTTTGCCACCCCATAACTTAGCCAGTGAAAACGACGTCACCACTTTGGCGACGTTGACTTCAAGGGGGATAATGCCCCGCGCCAATAGCATGTCAGCGGCGGCACTTTCCGACGCGGCATCCAATTGTCCCGTAACGGATTGACCTTGACCACTGCGTCCACGGTATTGATAAATTGGCATAATTACGCCTCAACGCCTTGTTGGCTGATAATATCCTGCGACAAAGGTAGCTGAGATTCAGTCACGTCTTCCACCAACTTAGCCACCTCTTCAATGGTCGTCATGCCTTCACTCAAATATTGCAACGCTGACTCAGCGAGCGGGGTGAAGTTAGGGCTCTGCAACGCCGCTCTGGCAAAATCCTGCGGATTACCCGTACGCATCGCATCGATCATTTTTTCGTCTAGCTCGAGAATTTCAAAAATACCAATACGACCGCGATAACCACTGCCGTTACAACTCTGGCAACCGGTACCGATTCTAAAGTTTGCATGGCTAAAATCTTTACGACTCACACTACTGAGCCAGGCTTTGTCCTGCGGTGTTGGTTGATACTCTACCCCACAGCTATGGCAAACGCGGCGCACTAAACGCTGGGCAATAATCACCCTTAAGGCACTCGCCACTAAATAACTGGCCGCGCCCATATCGAGTAAACGCAGCGCACTGGTGACCGCATCGTTGGTGTGCAAGGTCGATAGCACAAAGTGACCCGTTAATGCGCCCCTAAGGCCAATCTCCACGGTTTCTTGGTCACGCATTTCCCCCACCATAATGATATCGGGGTCTTGACGTAAGGTGGTGCGTAATACATTTGAAAAGTTTAAGCCAATCTTATGGTTAACTTGTACTTGGTTGATCCGCGGCAATTGATATTCGACCGGATCTTCGACCGTGATGATCTTACGGTCGGCGGTATTGAGCTCGCTCAAAATACCGTACAAGGTGGTGGTTTTGCCGCTACCCGTAGGACCTGTGACCAGTAGCATGCCGTGGGGACGTTTAATCTGTTTACGAATACGCGCCAAAATAGCCGGCGGCATCCCGGTTTCGTTTAAGGTCAATAACCCCGCCGATTGGTCGAGTAACCGCATCACCACAGATTCGCCGTGGTAAATCGGCATAGTCGACATACGCACATCGATATGATGACCTTTAATTTCCATGTGGAAACGACCATCCTGCGGCAAACGTTTTTCAGAAATATCTAGACCCGCCATCAACTTAAGTCGCAATACTAACGCTGCGGCAATATTCACTTCATGCAGAATCGTTTCGTGTAGCTGACCATCGATACGCTGGCGAATACGCAACGCTTTATCACCGGGTTCGATATGAATATCCGAGGCGCGCATTTGCACCGCATCTTCAAAAATCGACTGCAGTAACTTAACCACTGTGGTTTCATTGTCACTGTCGCCTGCGGTTAAGCTCGCCAAATCAAACACTTTATCGGCGGCGTATTCTTCTTCGAGCTTACCGGCAATTTGAGCAATTTGGTCTGTACGGCGATATAAGTTATCGAACGCTTGCAGCAATTGCTGCTCGGGCGCTACCGCTAAGGTTAACCGCTTCGGCGCGACGATGATTTCTAAGTTATCCAACGCGTGTAAATCGGCAGGATCGCTCATCACGACTAAGACACTGTCACCGCGGTCTTCGATGGCTAAGGCGCGAAAACGTCGCGCCTGCACTTCGGGGATCAGTTGCACTACCTCAGCAGCAATCGGACGCTTACTGATATCCAGTAGCGGTAAATTCAGTTGATGCGAGAGAAATTGCAACAACTGCGGCTCGGTAATGGCGCCCAAGTCAATCAGGGTGCGCCCCAGTTTAAAACCGGTTTTGCGCTGCTCAGATAAGGCTTGCGCTAGCTGCTCTGGGCTAATAATCGCCTCTTGCACTAACAGATCGCCCAAACGCATCTTTAATTTAGGTTTCATTGGCTATCTCCTAGCTGAGTTAAACGCTGCTCTATAAAGGCACTTGCTTGTGCTGAAAGCCCGGCATGACTGAGGGCGGTGCTATAAGCTTGGCTTGCTTTGGCAAAATGCTGTTGTGAATCGAGGGCGTAGGCTAAACCCATCCACCATTTGGCTTGCAATGGTTCATGGCGTAATAGCTTACGGTAGGCTTGTTCTGCCAAAGCAAACTGGCCTTGTTGCTGGGCCAAATCCGATTGCGCTAACCATTTTTGCCGCGCTAATTCATGGCTATCGGGGATTTGCGCTAGGGTATCGAGGGCAAAGTCGGTGTTGCCCATGGCATGATGCACCCGCGCTAACAACAACGGATAATCATATTCTTGTGGATACTGTCGCGCCCCTTGATGCAACACTTCTGCGGCTTTCGCCAATTGTCCTTGACCGTAGAACAGTGCCGCTAATTGTTTACGGGCAGAGTGTAAAGCTGGAGTGGCAGTTAACGCCTGTTGATAGTGATCAATGGCGTGCGCTAATTTGCCTTGTTGCTCGGCATCTTTGGCTAACACGACTTGCCTTTGCGCTAACTGACTTGGGGTTAATGTCACCTCCGTCACCGCCATGTTAGCCGCCATGTTAATCGCAGGCTTGACGCTAACTGTCTGTGTAACGGGCGGCGTAACGGGCGGCGTAACGGGCGGCGTAACGGGCGGCGTAACGGGCGGTCTTTCGGCCTCCGCTTGGGTAGCATGATCGGCAGCCAGTAACGTAACGTCGGAAGTCTTGCTAACCGAAGTATTGCTAACCAGAGTTTCGCTAACCAACGTTTTGCTAACCAGAGTTTCGCTAACGGCAGTCGCGGCTAAAGCTTGGGCTTGGGCTACCAAGGGTTGAGCTAAGGTGCCAGCTAAAGGTTGGGCTAACACTGCAGCTGGGGTGCTGACCTCAGCGATCA
>JBOFUF010000268.1:0-9720 GCA_051652445.1 Shewanella sp. | reverse complement strand
GCAACAACAAGGCATACAAACCCTGCGCAGAACCTTTAGTGAACTGCAGGCACAACTTAGCACCGGGGCAAAACATCGACTCATACTCGAAGGCATTGGCACCATTGATACTGTTTATCTGCGTGCGGGATATCAATATGCCGATTATGAATCCGTTGACATCAATGGCCACAAGGACAGCCAAGCCCTGTTGGCTACCCGTGTATTGATTGAAACACATCGCGTTGCCGTCAGTGCCACCGTAGGACAACAACTGGCAACCAGTAAGCAGATGCAGATGCTGCTCTCGTCTATGGATGACATGGCGTTGACTCAGTTTGGTTTAACGCTGCAACAAGCCAACATTGTAAAATCACTTTTAGGCGAAATGCACCCCGTCACGCCAGAAACTATCCCGCTCGTCGAGGGCTGTCCCGTAGACACTTGGGTACTGAAGAATCAAGGAGAAGGTGGCGGTCACTGTCTATTAGGTAGCGAGATCCACAAAAAATTAGCTGAACTTGAGCCTGCGCAATATCAAGCATGGGCATTGATGCGGCGCTTGCACCCAAGACCTAGGGCGACCCCAACCTCAGTGGTGCGCAACGGTGAACTCCACAGCATCGATGACTTAATCGCAGAAATAGGCATGTTCACCGTCCACTATGATGGAATGCCAGCGATGATCAATAGTGCCACCCGCGATACCACAAGTTATGCGGGATATTTAATTCGCAGTAAATCTGCCATGGAAACAGAGGGCGGCGTTCACAGCGGCCAAGGGGTATTAGATTCGTTGATGTTTAGCGACGAATAATATGATGCGACCCATGAATACCATCACTCGTGTTGTTCTCTGCTTTACAGGCTAAGCTACCGGCGCCTACCACCGTGAAGTCGAGAAACGTATGGGGGAAACCACGCACTATTCAACGCCTATGATGCAGTTACAGGATAAAGCGCGCACTAAGGTGTTACTGGTCACTTTGCCCGAAACTACCCCTGTGCTCGAAGCTGCGAATTTACAGGAAGATTTGCGCCGCGCAGGGATTGAACCTTGGGCATGGCTTATCAATAATAGCCTCGCCGTTGCCAGAACGACCTCGCCATTATTAAAAATACGCGCCCGCCATGAACGGGGGCAAATAGAAAAAGTGCAGCAGAGTTTAGCCTCACGCTTGGCATTAATCCCACTGCAGCAAGAAGAACCCATAGGTATTACGCGATTAAGCCAACTGGCAAAACAGCATTAATGTATCCTTGTGGGCATTATTTTAGTGTTACGGGTAGACAGTCTCTACCCTTTTAGGAGTGTGTATGTGGTTAGCTGGGGCAATTTTTGTTCTCACCATAGTGTTAGTGATTTGGCAGCCTAAAGGCTTAGGCATAGGTTGGAGTGCCACCTTGGGCGCCGTATTGGCCTTACTGTTAGGCGTGGTACAGCTAGGGGATATTCCTGTGGTGTGGAATATTGTTTGGAATGCAACCGCCACTTTTATTGCCGTGATCATCATCAGTTTATTATTAGATGAGTCAGGATTTTTCGAATGGGCCGCGCTGCATGTGGCGCGTTGGGGCAAAGGTCGTGGCCGTTTACTGTTTACTTACATAGTGTTACTCGGCGCTACGGTTGCCGCCTTGTTCGCCAATGATGGCGCGGCGCTGATCCTCACCCCGATCGTGATAGCGATGTTACTGGCGCTGGGCTTTAGCGCCGGCGCGACCTTAGCCTTTGTGATGGCGGCGGGGTTTATTGCCGATACCGCCAGCTTGCCGTTAATCGTGTCTAACTTAGTCAATATTGTTTCAGCAGATTTCTTCAACATAGGTTTTAACGAATACGCCGCTGTGATGGTACCCGTCAATATTGCCGCTATTAGCGCCACCTTAGTGATGCTGCATTTGTTTTTCCGCAAAGATATCCCCGCGACCTACGACTTGCAAAAGCTGCGCGAACCTAGGGCTGCTATTCGCTGCCCGCAAACCTTTAAAACCGGTTGGGGCGTATTAGTCTTACTCTTGCTGGGCTTTTTTGGCTTAGAACCGCTGGGTGTGCCCGTGAGTTTAGTCGCTGCCGTGGGCGCCCTGATCCTGTTTGTGGTCGCGAGAAAAGGCCATGCCATAGATACTACTAAGGTGCTTCGCGGCGCGCCATGGCAGATAGTGGTCTTTTCACTCGGCATGTATTTGGTTGTTTATGGTCTTCGTAACGCAGGCTTAACCGATTACCTATCGAGCGTATTAAATAGCTTGGCAGAACAAGGGCTTTGGGCTGCCACTATGGGCACAGGCTTCTTGGTCGCCTTTTTATCGTCCATCATGAACAACATGCCCACAGTGTTAATTGGCGCCCTCTCGATAGACGGTAGCAATGCGACTGGCGTGATTAAAGAGGCCATGATCTACGCTAACGTGATTGGCAGCGATTTAGGCCCCAAAATCACCCCCATCGGCAGCTTAGCCACCCTGCTATGGCTGCATGTACTGGCGCAGAAAAATATTAATATTACTTGGGGTTATTATTTCCGCGTCGGCATAGTGATGACGTTACCTGTACTCTTTGTCACCCTCGCGGCACTGGCACTGCGCCTCTCCTTCTAAGCTTCGTCCATGGGCACTAGCATCTGTTTAGTGCCTATGGATAAAGTTATAAGCGATTATTTATCAGAGACATGTTATGACTAATATGATTGATGACAGCATTAAGATTTACCACAATCCAGCCTGTGGCACCTCGCGCAACACCTTAGGCCTTATCCGCAACACAGGGGTTGAACCGACCATCATCCTCTACCTTGAGACGCCACCGAGCCGACAAACTCTGCTGCAACTGATTGCCGATATGGGCATTTCGGTGCGCAGTTTACTGCGGCAAAATGTTGAGCCCTTTACCGTATTAGGCTTAAGTGAAGATAAGTTTAGCGACAGTGAATTAATCGATTTTATGCTCGAGCACCCGATCCTAATTAATCGCCCTATCGTCGTCACGCCATTAGGCACTCGCCTCTGCCGCCCCTCGGAACAGGTATTGGATATTATACCCAAACCCCAACTGGGTGCTTTTACTAAAGAAGACGGTGAAGTGGTTATTGATGCCAATGGGCAGAGAGTTGCTTAAGAGAGTGACTCAATCGCATTTTCGTTTATAGATTGCCCCCAAAACGCGGCTCAACCCCCAAAAAAACGCCTGCTAAGTTAATGACTTAGCAGGTATTTTTTAATCTTGATAACCGCGGTTATTACCCTATCGCTTAAGTTATGTCAGCTTAGGTTATGTCAGCTTAAGTTATGTCAGCTGATGTTATGTCAGCTGATGTTATGTCAGCTTAGGTTATGTCAGCTTAGGTTATGTCAGCTGATGTTGGTTTCGGTGTCGATGCCATAAAAGTATACAGAACAGGAACCAAAAATAGCGCAACAAAGACGTTTAGTAGCAAACCCCCTATCGCTGCAGCGGCCATAGGGCGCAATAACTCGCCTCCTTCCTCAAATGCAAATGCTAACGGCGTAAAGCCTAATACGGCGGGTAATACCGTCATCAGTCGAGGACGTAGTCGACTCAAACCTGCATCAAATGTGGCTTTAAACAAAGTCATACCCTGTTGTTTTTGACGCTCAGCGGCTTGGATCAGTAACACACCATCAATCACATTGGCCGCGAGTACTATCATAGCCGCAATGATCACTGTGGTTCCAAAAGATTGACCCGCCAAGAAGAGACCGTACCCAATACCAGTAAGGCAAAAAGGCGCGGCAATTAAAATCACTAAAGGAAGGCGAATACTATTAAATTGTACCGCTAAGACAATAAAGGAAAAAAAGACGGCATAGCCCAGGATACTTTTCACGACAGTTTGCATTTGCGTCATTTGCAATGCTTTACCGCCGATAGAATAAGTGTAACCCGTAGGCCAATTTGTCTCTTGCAGAATATTAGTGACCAACATTTTTGCAGAATCAAGGTCAGTTGTTGCTGGATCGCAGCGAACGATGACTTGTTTTATCTGGTTTTTTCGAATGATCTCAACAGGGCCAGTTGTCGCCACCACCTTGGCAACATCCCTAAGGCGAACATAATGACCTGAAGGCGTGGCTATGGATATATTTTCAACATCAGAGCGCGACTGTAACCGTGTCTCAGGCATAATAATTCGGATATCGTATAACTCGCTCGCCTCTCGATAGCGAGTCGGCACACTGCCACTAATATAACCATTAAGTACGCGGGCTATGTCTGTGGTACTTAGCCCATGTTCAGCAGCCATAGTCCTGTCGATATCGACCTGCCACTCAGGTTTAGATGAATCAAGCGATACATAGACATTGGTTAACTCTGGTTTTTGAGCTAACTTCCCCGCTAATTCATTAGCAATATCAAAAAGAGCATCGACTTCAGCACCATTGATTTCAACTTCAATTTCGGCTTGACCCATTGAGCGGATACCGCGCATCTTTGCCTGATTGACGGTTAATATTGCCCCCGGAGCAAATAATTGCGCCACCTTTGGGCGCAATTCTTGAATATATTCAGTTGTCGTCATTTCACGCTGGCTAGAGGGAATAAGTTCGATATCGACTTCACCTTCATTACCAATTTTATTGGTATACAGCCCTCTAACAGCACCACCTGAAAGCGCGAAAACACTGCGAACTCGCTCATCATCTATAACCAATGCTTCGACTTGCTGAGTAATGCTATCCATGCGGGCTAAGGTCGAGCCTGCAGGCATGCGTACTTTAACCACGATACGCCCATCATCGACTGCAGGAAAAAACTCAGAACCGACTGACTTAAACAGCAAGACTCCACCCACTGCGATAAAGATAAATATCAATAACGTACTTAACCTAAACCGCAATGCCCTATGCAATAACCAGCCATAGATACGTCGTAAGCCATGATTAATGTTCTCACTGAAGGCAAATTCGCGTTGATTCGATTTTAATAACACGCTACCCAGCATCGGCGTAAGCGTGATAGAAGCAAGACCTGCGATGATCATTAAACCAAGGATCACCAGGACTAACTCTCTAAATAGTAAGGTGATTAATCCAGGCACGAATAAAAATGGCACGAACAAAGCAATAAAAGTAACGGTTGCAGCAATAATGGCTCCGCCAACTTCACGAGTCGCGTCTTCGGTTACAGCGAGGGGATCCGCCTTATTATGTAAACTACGTAGCCGTGAAATGTTTTCGACCACAATGATTGATGTGTCGGGTAGAACCCCAATCGCCACAACTAGACCACCAAGGGAAAAAATATTAAGAGAGAAACCCGCTAGGTGCATTAAAAAAAAGTTCACCAGCAATGCAAATGGCAGTGCAATTGCAATAATCAACACTTGTCTTGGGTTACCTAAAAACACAAATAACACCAACACAACCAGCGCCATGGCCTCTAAGGCCGTATTACGCACTCCACGAATCGAGTCGTTAATATAATCGGCCTGATTTTCAACCAATGTGAACTTGATATCCTTGGGAAAGGAGTTTGCTAACTGTGATAAACGCTGTTCAACATTCCCAACTGTGGTGACGGTATTCGCGTCGGCTTGTTTAATCACATTAACTTTCACAGCCGGATGACCATTCAAGCGGGTCAGCATACGAATGTCTTCATGGCTATCTTTAACGTCGGCCACATCCCTGACACGAACAATATTGCCATTATTATCACGGCTTAATACCAGATCTTGAATAACGGCTAACTGGCTAAACTCCCCCATCACCCTCACGATATTCTCACGGTATTGGCCAGTCACCCTTCCGCCAACCCGTTGTAAATTCTCAGCAGCGAGGACCCGTTCTAAGGTGGCGAGATCTAATCCGTGAGCCGCGAGTTTTTCATCATCCACAAAAATACGAATTTCACGCTCAAGACCGCCGGCAACATCAATAGCGGCTACGCCACCGGCAGATAACAGTCGCTGAGTTAACCATGAATCAACCCAAGTACGCAGCTGAGTCAAATCCATATGTTCCGACTCAAACACCGCTTGTACTATCGGTAATTGTGACGGATCGGCTTTGATGATGACGGGAGCTTCAATGCCAACGGGGAGGTTTTTAGTAGAACGATTGAATGCCGCTAACGTATCTTGATAAGCAATATCAACATCCACACCGTAACGGTAATTGACATCCAGTTGGTATAGACCCTCTATCGCGCTAGATGAAAGATAATCTAGACCGTCTACTGAGGCGAGTTCACGCTCAATAGGATCGGCTAAGTTTTGGTCGATATCCTCAGGTGTTGCACCCTGCCAAACTATCGATAACTTGATGAGCGGATATTTAACAGAAGGTAAGAAATCGACAGGTAGCATATTCAGATTTAGCGCCCCGAAAATAGCTAAACCGAAAGCCAATACCGCAGTTGAAATTCGACGAGAAATAGCGGCTTTAATCATCATTTTGCTATACCCGTATCATGCTTGTCAGCAGGACCATTGATTAACCTGACCACTGAGCCATCTTTAACTCTTTCAATACCAGCAAGAACGATATCGTCACCCGCTTTCAGTCCCGATAACACTTCGATTTGATCGTCCTGTTCTAAACCGGTTTCGATTAATCGTCGAGTGGCGATATTACCCGTCACCACAAACACACTTTTTTCATTTCCTTGCACTTTAAGCGCATCAATCGGTATGACAAGGGTATTTTCGTGCTGTTGGGGTATTGCTCGGATCCGCGCAAACATGCCTGGAATAAACTCATTGGCAGGCAGCGCCGCCTCAAAAAGACGCGTCCGCGACTTTCTATCTAAATCGGGATAAGCTCGAATAATCTCTAATTCAAATGCCTTCCCAGCAAGCCCGTCAAAATGAGCGCTAACTTTATCCCCCTTCTTGAGGGCTAATGCGTGGGCTTCTACCACGCTAAAACGTAATACCAAACTATCAGGATCATACATTTCAACCAAGGGGCTTCGGGGAATAACGAAATGACCATCTGAAACCAAGACCTTAGATATAATCCCTGACCAAGGCGCGGTCACGATGTAATCATTAAGGGCTTGTTTGGCTTGGCTCAATGCCGCCTTCGCCTTTTCTAATGATGATAGTGCTTCGTCGAGTTTTTCCTCAGGTAAAGTCTGTTGCTTAACTAAGGTTTCAATACGCCTTAAATTCACCGTTTGTTTACGCACGTCCTCAGCGGCTGAGGATTGAAGTGAATCAGCAGCATGAGTACGACCAATACGGAGGATCTCTTGCCCTACCATGACACGGTCGCCCTCGCGGACTGCGCGATTGCGGATAGGCCCTTCTGCAGGGGAGGCCAAGCTCGCGACGGTTGTGGGTTCAACCGATCCAGTCAAGGCTAGATATTGACTAAATGTTTGCTCCGTCAAGGTGAAAAGGCTGACAGCTGGAACTTTTTGCAACTTTTTTGAGCTTGGGGACGCAGCTATCTTGCCCGTCGATTTAACGGACGCGTCTTGTGCGACTGATGAATAACCGACGACCAAAAAGAGCGCGCCCACGAATAAGGCAGGAAAACCCCACCTTATGAATACAAATGGTTTTTTCACTGAATTGCCTTAATCTAGGGACTAAAAGTAAGTTGATGGGGCTAAAAGATGGCGGGCGAGAAAATGTTCATCCAAGCGTAATAGCCGCCAATAAGGATAAACACCACGCCGGTGATTTTTCGGGCCCAGTGCTCAAACGCCAATATATGGTTATAGGCTTTGGCAACCCGATGAGCGCTAATACCTAATAGGATAGCAAACACCAACACAGGTAACCCAGTGGCTAAGCCATAAACGGCTGGCAGTGCAACACTTGATTGTGCTTCGAGCGCCAGCGGCAGTAGCGAACCAAAAAATAGCGCCGCTGACGTGGGGCAAAATGACAGCGCAAATAACATCCCCAGCAGCAAAGCGCCACCGTATCCTTGCGGATTGATCTTTGCCTTTAACTTATCGAGTAACGCGCCATTGCCGGGTAAACCGAATGTCAGTAACTCCAACAAAAACATGCCCACTAGGATCAAAATCGGCCCGAGCAACAGGTTCATGTATTTCTGTAACAGTACCGATAACGTCACCGTAGAAAGTAAACTCCCCACGAGTATCGCCCCCAGCACTAAGTAGCTGATCATGCGCCCAATCGTATAAGCAAGCCCAGTCGCCATGACACGGTAAGGTGACTGAATCCCTTTACTGATATAAGAAATTGCCGCCACATTAGTGGCTAATGGACAGGGACTAATCGAGGTTAAAATGCCAAACCAAAAGGCAGACACTAATAACACTGACCACTCATCCATGACTGTGAGCCAACATTGCAGCGATTTCTTCGGTTACATATTGCTTGAATGCCAACTCATTTTTTGCCAGTTCCCAAATTCTATCTAAGCGGCGCCACTCAGTTTCTACGCCATCTTTGGAGGTTGAGATGACCACGGTTCTAAACGCCAGTTGATAATCCTCTATATAGTGCTGATTTTCGTTAAGATCCAGATTAACCACATCCAATTGCATCTCACTATCACGCACTTCTTTAGAGAAGTTTTCCATCAAGGCTTTTTGAGTGAACGCTTCCATTTTGACACACGTTGTACAGCGCTGATTACCGTGGAAATAATAAACATTTAATCCGTTCTTTAACACCGACGCAGCGGCAACGGGGTTATCAGTCGTCGCAGTGGCTTGCCCCGCTGGCACGCTCCATTGCTGGTAGCCAACCAATGCAAACCCAAGACACACCACCCCAAGCAGTAAATAACTAATGACTTTTTTCATATTAAGCTGTCGTCCTAAAGGGGATTACTTGGCGTGTGCAGTCAGTATGGTCATAATCTCATCGACACTGGCGAGTCGACCGGTTAGCTTAATTTGCTCATCCACCACCAAGGCGGGAGTAGACATCACGTTGTAATCCATAATTTCAATAATATCGGTAACTTTTGTTAACTGGTAAGTTAGCTTAAGTGCATCTGCCGCTGCCGTTGTGAACTCAGCTAATTTTTGACACTTAGCACAACCTGTACCGAGAATTTTGATTTGCATTTTGACTCCATTAATCTTGACGATTTTATCATTTGGTAATTTCGCCAAATGATAAATGCAAAATTAGTCCATTAATGCGATCTGCTTCTGAATTTGATTATTCAATAATGTATCAATGCAATTGAGCGAATTAAGCAGGCAAGGTAGGGTTAGATGATAAAAAATTTGCTTACCTCTTTTTTCCATATCCACAATCCCAGCGTGACGCAGTACCGACAGATGTTTAGATATCGTTGAAAAATCAACATCTACCACTTCAACAAACTCACAAACGCACTTTTCACCCTCGGCAAGTTGTTCAACAATCCATAAACGAGTTGGATGCCCCAGTGCTTTGAAAATATTGGCTTTTACTATAGTTCGTTGTTTCATTTTCATTAATTTCCACGACGGTTCAGCGAATGGAGCAGGCGTCAGTATAAAATAATCCGCGCTAAAAAACGTGAGCTGATGACACAAAGTGATAGCTACAGAGGGATCCCCTCATAAATCAGCCATGGCATCACCATGTTTGAGTCGCTGATTTGCGAACGATACCCAAGCTGCAAGTCACGCTTTCCCGTCACCTGATAATCAAGCCGCCTGAGTACCTCCAACCCCAAACGAATCGTTAACTGTATGTACCCTGCGATGCCGAATGATGCCGCACAGGCAGCTTAGAAATAAGGTTTGGGGAGCATTATGAGCAGTGAACACATGAGGCTGGCATGCCATTGGTAGAC
>JBOFUF010000267.1:0-6648 GCA_051652445.1 Shewanella sp. | reverse complement strand
CTATTGCCTCAGTCTTTTCGCCAATTTCTCCATCAAAAACGCGATCAATATACTCACCTTAGTCGGCAAATGTTTCCGCTGCGGATAAACCGCATAAATGCCCTGTTCGGGGAGGGGTAAGGCTCGCGTCAAGGCTTGTAGGTGGCCTTCGGCATCGACCATGCAACGGGGTTGGCTATGCCTACACCATCGAGTGTGACTTGGTGGATGGCATCACTATTTGAGCGCTGTTATAGCAGTAGCCTTACCCTATGCTATAACCCGCTCAGGATGCTGTGCTGGATATGCGGGGGGGGAAATCATCTGGCAGTTGCGCTTGTATCCGTTGGTGCGCTCAGTTGCTGTTTTATCTGCTCTAGATAATCAATCAGTTCACTTGGCTGTTCGAATTCAAGCTGTAGTGTTGGCTGAGAAGCGGTACGAATTTCTGGGTGTATGTTGTCGCCGTCATTTACGGCCGAAATGATGCTGTAGCGGGGATAATCTTCTTCGCGACAAATGGGGTCGTCATAGTCTACCCAAAGAATAAAATAGTCGCTTTTTCGTTTGGGATATACTGGGATAGGCGAGATTTAAGTATTTTAAAACAATAAGTTATTTTTTTTGGAGGTGAGAGGCGTTGAAATCTGGCCGCCCTATTTGTTGTTGTTTGGTTTTCTCGGTGAGCGCAGCCTTGGTGCGCTCTATGGTGATACAGGTTAACCACTTGATATATTGGATATACTGGGGCAGGCGAGATTTAAGTATTTTAAAACAATAAGTTATTTTTTGAGGCGAGAGACGTTGAAGTCTGGCCGTCCTGTTTGTTGTTGTTTGGTTTTCTCGGTGAGCGCAGCCTTGGTGCGTTCTGTGGTGATATAGGTTAACCACAGAGGGCACCGAGTTACACGCAGAACAAACAAAATAGATGACAATAGATGAGGTTTTTTAATTCAAGATATTGATTTTAAAATAAATATAGAGTTCATGCTCTGACCTTAATCCGTCGGTTTTGATTGAAGAGCGCAGAGTTGTTATCACCTTTCCTATTGCCCCATTGTCCCAACTGCCCACAGTAAGTGAGCTCGTGCGTTACGATTTATCTATAATTGCATATCAAAAAGTACTTGATGATACATAATAGCTAATCATTCTTGTGTTTGCGGAATTAGGGTGATATGTTTTTGCATATAATTATTCTTAATTGATGCATTAAGGCGTATCGAAATGAGCTATGTAACAGAGCAGATACTACAAAGCCTTCGAGAAGCTCGAGTACGTAAGGGGTTTAGCCAAAGAGAGCTGAGCGCGCGTTCTGGGGTGCCTCAAAGCCATATTTCGAAAATCGAGTCTGGCGGCGTTGATTTAAGAATATCCAGTTTGATTTCACTTGCCCGTGTACTCGACCTAGAGTTATTTGTCGCACCTAAAAAGTCCGTTCCTGCCATCAAGTCAATCATTCGAAGTGGCCAAGGTGCTTATCATAACGGGCCAAACAATAACGGCATTAGTGATGAAGCTGAGCCAATACCGCCTGCATATCAGTTGGAGGAAGACGATGATGACTAACAATGTTTCTACGCTCAACGTGTTGCTCTACGGGGAACCTATCGCAACGATCACCAACGTGGGCAGTGACAGAACGCTTTTTGCCTTTATGGATTCGTACATTAATGATGAATCACGGCCCGTGTTAGGGCTGGGTTTTAAAGATTCGCTAGGTGGCTTGCTGACTCACTTCAAACCGACCCAAACCAAGTTAACTCCGTTTTTCTCTAACCTTTTGCCAGAAGAAACCATGCGTCATTACCTGGCAGAGCGTGCCGGAGTGAACCCCGCGCGAGAATTTTTTCTATTGTGGGTGTTAGGACAAGATTTAGCTGGTGCGATCACGGTTGAACCTGCTGATGGCGAAGCGCTGCCGCCTAAGGTGCATCAAGACATTGACGATGAAACGAAAATAGATGTTCCAATGCGTTTTTCATTAGCGGGTGTACAGTTGAAGTTTTCAGCCGTACAACAGGCAAACGGTGGTTTGACTATTCCAGCAACCGGTAAAGGTGGCTCTTGGATTGTGAAATTGCCGTCGTCTCGCTTTGACGCTGTGCCAGAAAATGAATATTCGATGATGGAGCTGGCTCGCATGTTGGGAATGGATGTGCCAGAAACGCAGCTACTCCCGATTAACCAGATTGCTAATATCCCAGATGGTATTGGTAAATTTGGTGACTCTTTTAAAAATGATCAGGCGTTTGTGATCAAGCGCTTTGATCGTGCAGGTGATCAAGCCGTACACATTGAAGATTTTGCGCAAGTGTTTGGCGTCTATCCTCAAGATAAATACAAAAAAGCCAGTATGCGCAATATTGCTCAGGTTATCGGCATCGAAGGTCAAGACAAGGACATTGCTGAATTTACCCGCAGATTGGTGTTCAATACCCTAATTGGCAATGCGGATATGCATTTGAAGAATTGGTCTGTGATTTACAAAGACAAGCGCACCGCATCGATTGCACCTGCCTATGACTTTGTCTCGACCATTCCTTATATCCCCGATGATAGTGCGTCGCTGAAAGTGAGCCGTAGCAAGAAATTCATCGATTTCACGCTGGATGAGCTGTCACACTTAGCGGCTAAAGCCATGCTGCCAGAAAAATTGGTGTTAGATACTGCTAAGCAAACTGTGGCAGGCTTTCATGAAATCTGGGCGAAAGAAAAAACGCATTTACCGCTTACCAAGTCGATGATTGAAGCAATCGAAACACACTTGCGAAGCATACCACTACGCTAATGGCTTGGTGGATGGCATCACTATTTGAGAGTGATGAATATGATTTCTCGCAAAAATTTAGAGCATTAGTCGGTAAGACTAATCAGTCGATAAAAGATGAAATTCTCAATGACTTTCCGCATCTACCGCTAGGGTGTCGGATTGAACTTGAGGAAAAAGCGCAGTCGATGATTTTGCGCAATATTAGCCGCGCAACACTCAATGCCAATCGATTAACCAGTCTAGTGGCAAACTTTAAACATCAGACTGATTTACCGCTCACGCTAGGCAATTTTTTATGCATGAACCCGCAAGTGACCTTGGAAGATATTTATCGAATAAAGATTAATGGTCAATGTGGATGGACTTTATTAGTCGAGGTTGTTCAAGGTAATCAGATTGCTGAACCTGCAGTTCAGCCCGATTTAGCCAAGGCTTATTATCGCGCGATTAACTTCCACTTACTCAGTTGTACTTCACTATCCTATTTAATCTTTATCAAACAGTTATGCCAAAATAATTTTGTCTTTGACGGACTAGATCCTATTCAAAATCAGTTTGCTTTGATGTGCCACTACAACTTTTGGGATAAATCAGGTACGGCTTTAAACGTTAAAAGTTTAACAGCTAGCTTACTGATGCTACGCAATAAACCGTTACAGGAAGAATTGTTGGCAGTATTGGCGATACTGATTAACCGGATACACCATCAAGAAATGGATTTGGAATTGCACCAAACCACCGCGTTGAAAGTGCACTCTCGTTATACCCGTGAGCAAATTTTAGCGGCGATAGGAGCAAGCACATTTACAGCTAAATCGCCTTCTCGGGAGGGTGTGCTTGCGATTAATGAGCAAAACCTTGAGTGTTTATTTGTGACGTTAAACAAATCAGAGAAGCAGTTTTCACCGACAACCATGTATCACGACTATGCCATCAGCGAACATTTATTCCACTGGCAATCGCAAAATAGCGCACGGCCAGAACGAGGTCGGGGTCTTAGTTATATTGAGCAACAAAAGCTGGGGAAAACCGTGTTGTTATTTGTTCGAGAGCAGTCAAAAGATGAAAATGGCCGCACGATGGGATTTGTTAATTTTGGCAAAGTACATTATGTCAGCCATAACGGTTCACAACCTATGAATATCACATGGCGATTAGAGCAGCCAATACCTGATGTAATGTGGCATGACGCGGCTAAACTGGCAGTGGGCTAAGTACTACTGCCTCAGTCTTTTCGCCAATTTCTCCATCAAAAACGCGATCAATATACTCACCTTAGTCGGCAAATGTTTCCGCTGCGGATAAACTGCATAAATGCCCTGTTTGGGGAGGGGTAAGGCCCGCGTCAAGGCTTGTTGGTGGCCTGCTTGTAAGTCGATATCGACCATGCAACTGGGTTGGCTATGTCTACATCATATTCCTACAGCACATTCCTACAGCATCAGCCGACAGCATCGAGTGTGGCTTGATGGATGACATCCGTTTTTATTGTCGTGGTTATCATTACCTTTGAAGCAAGGTAGACTGCTGCACTTGCTGATAGCGGGTCGGCTGTGAAGCCTCGTTATTTTGCAGCTCATCGCTCATGTTTATCATTCACTATGATTGCTGCTAGGCCGCTAGCCACAGTATGGCGCAATCGCCGATGTACCATTCTTAATGTCACTGAGCGGCATAGGGATGAGTCTTATATTTTGTTAGAAAGAGAGTTCCTATGTCTTTGCCTTACCAATGGATTTTGTTCGACGCCGATGAAACACTATTTTGTTTCGATGCCTTAAAAGGCCTTAAATTGATGTTTAGTGAGTTTGGGGTTGATTTTACCCAAGCCGATTTTGATGAGTATCAGCTAGTTAACAAACCGCTGTGGGTTGATTATCAAGATGGCAAGATAACCGCTGCTAAGTTGCAAACCACACGTTTCGAGCCTTGGGCTGCCAAATTAGACGTTACGGCGATGACGCTCAATAGCGCTTTTTTATCGGCTATGGCCGAAATTTGTGCGCCCTTACCTGGCGCCCGCGAGTTATTAGCTGCCCTGCAAGGTAAGGCCAAATTAGGTATCATCACTAACGGTTTCACTGAGCTACAAACCGTGCGATTAGAACGTACAGGCTTACAGCATCATTTTGATATTTTAGTGATTTCAGAAAAAGTCGGCATAGCCAAACCTGATGTGGGTATCTTCGATCACGCCTTTGAACTCATGGGCCATCCCGAGCGCGATACTGTGCTTATGGTGGGTGATAATCCGCATTCCGATATCCAAGGCGGCATCAACGCCGGTATTCATACATGCTGGTATAACGTCCACGGCCACGATGTGCCCGCCGGTATCGCCCCCTATTATCAAGTGAGCTCGCACCAAGAATTACACCACTTGTTATTAGGCTGAGTCAGCGGGAATTTAGCTTGTGGTCTGGCGTCACTTAGCGAGTCAGTACGTCACGGATTTTCCTTGCCTTGACTTTGTCGATGCTCTGGAGGTTTTTTATGCCCCTTCAGATACCGTTATTCAAACCGCTTCAGATGCGGTTACTATTGCTTCAATAGTGCTTCAATAGTGGCGGCATGGCATTAAGGTTTATTGGCGGTTTCAGTTTGCGCTAGCTAACTTTTGTCGATGAAGGTTATAGATCTCATCTAACCGCTGAGTTCCCCTTTATTGCTCCCCTTTATTGTTGAACGCACTTTTGATGAACGCACTTTTGTTGAACGCACTTTTGATGAGAGCATGGTGAGGCGAGTGTTTTGATATGAACATATAAAATGGTTCCTGCCGACTCTTTGGGGCAACATCTTTAATGAGCTAATTTCAATAATTGGTAGGTCTTTTTTCCAGCCAAAGTTAGCGTAATTAAAACCTTTAATGCCACAGACGTTGCCAATTTGGGTTAACTGATTGATATCATCCACATGAAATAGTGCGCCAAAATTTGAGGTGAGATAAAAATAACTCGCAGTGAGGTAATAATATGTGTCGGATGGGATATAATCCTCGGCTCGCTGTGGATTAAGTGATGCACTCATTGCGCCATCAATACTGCCATCAAGCCCGTTTTTTAAGCAACGCCGCCAAGGTAAGGCTAGCACTTCATCGTTGATATCTATGGGATTGAATGTGCGTTCTAGCTGATCAATATCATATCCACCGAGCTCAGATGTCTTAATGCCATTAAGCCGAGTAAAATAATTAAATGGTCGATACTCAGTGTCTTAGGCACTAAATTTGAGCAAAGTGGGTCTTGCTTTGTTAGCGCTATAGGTAGATGGCGAGAGTAGAATCACGCATACAGTGAGAATTAACAGATATACTGAGTCACGTCATAAAGATTGAATCCCAGCTGAGATTGATATCAGTGTAGTAAAACGACGAGTCTAGCCGCTGCTGCCAAACGAAGTAAATGTTGCTTAAATACAATGAATCCAACTGACACGCGAGCGATAAGGCGCGGGTTGGTCCTAGTTAGTCCAGAGTTAAATAAAGGTGTTACATGAGTCTCTTTGATAACGTGATGATTATATTATGTCTAATCGGTGCGAGTTGTTTTTTCTCTATGTCAGAAATTTCACTCGCTGCTTCACGTAAAATTCGTTTACGTCAGTTAGCCGATGAGGGTGATGCACGAGCAGAAAAAGTGCTGCAGTTACAAGCGCAGCCGGGCAGTTTTTTTACTGTGGTACAAATTGGTTTAAACGCCGTTGCCATTATGGGCGGTATTGTCGGTGAGTCAGCGTTTCGGCCGTATTTTATTAAGTTCTTAACACCTTGGCTAAGTGATCCTTGGCTCGGCCAAATGAGTTTTTTGATGTCATTTGTGTTTGTGACCAGTGCTTTTATTTTAATTGCCGATTTAATGCCAAAGCGCATTGCCATGGCGATGCCTGAGCCTGTG
>JBOFUF010000266.1:0-5707 GCA_051652445.1 Shewanella sp. | reverse complement strand
ACGACTCGGCTCACAACGCATGGTTTCACCAAATTGGCGCCTTTCACGACAAAGCGTAAACCAAAGTTCTCGTTGCGCCCGTGTGATCCCCACATAGGCTAAGCGACGCTCTTCATCGACATTATCTTCATCTATGCTGGTTTGATGAGGCAGAATTCGCTCCTCAACACCCACCATAAATACATATGGAAACTCTAGGCCTTTAGAAGCATGCAAGGTCATCAATTGCACCTGATCGCCGCCTTCATCCTCACTATTGCGCTCCATCATGTCCCTAAGCGTGAGTCGAGTCACCACCTCAGGCAAGGTCATAGGCTCATCTAACTCATCCCCTGCTAACATCTCAGTCACCCAACGGTAAAGCTCTGAGATATTTTTCATCCGCATTTCGGCAGCTTTGGCGCTGGTGCTAGTTTCGTATAAGTAATCTTCGTAATTAATCTTTCGAATCAGATGCTTCACTGCCTCGACAGGTTCACCACGCTCTGCATGATCCCCTGTCTCCACGATAAAACGACCAAATTGATATAAAGATGACATAGCCGCAGGCGGTAAATGATGATTAAGTTCTGGCTCAAAAATCGCCGCAAACATAGAAATATGCTTCGCATTGGCAAAATTACCAAGACGCTCTAATGTCGATGGGCCTATGCCACGTTTAGGTAAATTCACGATACGCAGAAAAGCATTATCGTCGTCGGGATTCACCACCAGCTTTAGATAGCCCATGATGTCTTTAATTTCAGCACGAGCGAAAAATGAAGTTCCACCACTTAATTTATAGGGAATACGGTTAGTCATCAGCGCGCGCTCGAGTAACCGTGATTGATGGTTGCCCCGATACAAAATCGCATAATCGCCAAATTGCGTTCGACCAACAAACTTGTGCCGCACTATTTCGGCAACGACACGCTCCGCTTCTTGCTCCTCGTTAGCTGCAAATAACACTCGCAACGGCTCGCCATAGGCAAGCTCACTAAACAGGGCTTTATCGTACACATGGGGGTTGTTAGCGATCAGAATGTTGGCAGCCCGCAGGATGCGCTGACTAGACCGATAATTCTGCTCGAGTTTAATCAATTTAAGCTGGGGGAAATCTTTACCCAATAACACCAAGTTTTGTGGCTTAGCGCCGCGCCATGAATAGATAGACTGATCGTCGTCCCCCACCACAGTAAAACGCGCCCGCTCACCCACTAACAGCTTAACCATTTCATATTGGCTAGTATTGGTGTCTTGATATTCGTCCACCAGCAAGTATTGGATCTTAGTTTGCCAGCGGGTACGCACTTCTTCATAGTGGCGTAACAATAAAGTCGGCATCAGGATTAAATCATCAAAATCAAGGGCATTATAGGCTTTCATGTGCTGGGCATAACGCTGATACAACATGGCAAATAAGTGCTGTTGCTCGTCTTTAGCGATTTTGCCAGCCTGCTCGGGAATGATTAAATCGCCCTTCCAGTTTGAAATGGTACTGGCGAGCGCTTTGAGCAAATCTTTATCTTCATCCAACTCGTCTTGGGTGAGTTCTTTAAGCAGTGCCAAGGAATCTTGATCATCAAACAGCGAAAAACCTGGCTTTAAACCTAAGACTTTATGCTCACGCTTAATGATCTCCAGCCCTAAAGTGTGAAAGGTCGAAATCCACAATCCTCTGGCCTCTTTGCGCCCCATGGACTGAGCGACCCGCTCTTTCATCTCGCGGGCAGCCTTATTGGTGAAGGTCACGGCTGCAATATTGCGCGCCTTATAGCCACACTTTTCCACTAAATAAGCGATCTTATTGATAATGACGCGCGTCTTACCACTGCCCGCTCCCGCCAATACTAGGCAAGGGCCTGAAACATAATGAACAGCATCGTTTTGGGCAGGATTGAGTTTCATCTTTGCGCAATATCCAAACAAGTCGACAGAAAAGGGATTGGATCATAGCAGAATCAGCACTTTTAAGTGCGAACAAATCCCCTATTCAGATGTAACGAAAACGCAATCATTAGCCGTCAATAAACTTAATACATTCACTGTGAGCCATGACGGCTAAAATCGACTATTTTTAATTCACAGGGATTGCCAAGTTAGCATTTAATCACTAAAATCCACTCCGGAATGAACGTTCATTCACGCCGAATATGGAAAATGAATGGATAATAAACGTGAATTAATACTGCGTGCGGCGGAAAGTATTATCGCCACCCAGGGACTGCATAACCTTTCTATGCAAAAAATTGCCAGTGATGCGGGAGTGGCTGCAGGGACTATTTATCGCTATTTCAAAGATAAAGATGATCTGATTATTGAGTTACGTCGAAAAGTATTGCAGCTGATTGCTGACGAACTGCTTATTGACATCGATGAAGGCTCCTTTGACGAACGATTTAAACGCCTCTGGTGCAACATTATTAAACTTGGCCGTGAGCACTCACATGCAAACTTAAGTTTTGCACAGTATTTCCACCTCCCAGGTGTGGATGAACCAGAACATCAAGCCGTTGAAAACGAAATATTTAAAAAACTTCATCAACTGTTAGATGACGCCAAACAGCAAGGCATTATTCAACCATTAAGTAATGATATGTTGTTTGCGATTGCTTTTCAGCCTGCGGTAACGATAGGTAAGCACCTGCGCCAAGGCCGCATTAAATTTAACGAAATTGAAATTCAAACAGCTTGCGAGCTTTGCCTATTGGCGATTTCAATTCCTCCTCACCTTAACTCTAGGAACTTTTAGCGCCATGAAAAAATGGATCCTTGCTATGCTCGCGATTGCAGTGCTCACTTTTGGCTCAGTGATCGGTTTTAACTTAATGGTAAAAGGCAAGATTGCCGATGCTATCGCCAATATGCCTGAAGCCCAGTTTCCGGTAACAGCCATTAGCTTAGTCGCGCAAAAGTGGCAACCGACAATTGATGCGATCGGTTTTGTTGAACCCCATCAAGGCGTCATCATCGCGAATGAATTAGCCGGACGCGTCAGCCGTATTAGCTTCGACAACGGTAGCCGAGTTGAAAAAGGCCAGATGCTGACCGAGCTGGATGCCAAAGTCGAACGCGCTAACCTAAAGGGCAAGATGGTTCAACTCCCCGCTGCAGAAGCCGATTTTAAGCGTCTCGTAAAACTCTATGGGCAAAAATCGATTTCTAAGCAAGATTTAGACAATAGCGAGTCCAAATACCTCGCTCTGCAAGCCGATATTGAAAGCCTTAAGGCTACGATTGAGCGCCGTGAAATTACCGCCCCATTCAGTGGCTTAGTCGGGATCCGCAATATCAACTTAGGTGAGTATCTTCAGCCTGGGACTAGCATTGTCCGCCTCGAAGATATCAGTACGGTAAAGCTCCGCTTCACTATCCCTCAAACTCAGTTATCGCAGATTGCGGTAGGACAGAAAATTCACGTTTACGTTGACGCATACCCTGAGCAGCCTTTTGAAGGCGATATTGCCGCGATTGAACCCGCTGTTTTTTATCAAAGCGGTTTAATCCAAGTGCAAGCACGCATTCCTAACGATAACGCCAAATTGCGCAGTGGCATGTTTGCGCGCGTGTCCATTTTATTACCTGAACTCAAAAACCAGTTTGTGTTGCCACAAACAGCCATTAACTTCACCCTCTATGGAAACTCTATTTATTCAATTGAAAATATAGATGAAAATGGCAAAAAACTTGAAAGAGTAAAACAGTTGAACGTGACAGTGTTAGCGCGCAATGGCAACAATGCCTTAGTCAGCGGCGATATTAAAGTAGGCGATCGTATTGTCACCTCAGGTCAAATTCGCCTAAGCAACAACAGCAAAGTCACCGTCGTTGAGGACAAAGCCCTCACGCCCTCAGCCACTATGCCTAAGTTGTAATAGGAGTTAGACAATGCGTTTTACTGATATTTTTATTCGGCGACCTGTGCTTGCCGCCTCAATCAGCTTCTTGTTGTTGTTATTGGGCTTCAATGCGCTTAACAAAATGCAGGTCGGTGAATACCCTAAAATGACCAATACGGTCGTCACTGTGACCACCAGTTACTACGGCGCCGATGCCAACCTGATTCAAGGTTTTATTACGCAGCCATTAGAACAAGCATTGGCCCAGGCAGACAATGTCGATTTTATGACGTCTGAAAGCTTCTTGGGAAGTTCTAAAATTTCCGTTTACATGAAGCTCAATACTGACCCCAATGGCGCGCTAGCGGACATTTTGGCTAAGGTCAATTCAGTACGTTCTCAATTGCCCAAAGAAGCCGAAGATCCGAGTGTTGAGATGTCTACCGGTTCACAGACTTCGGTACTGTATATTTCATTTTTTAGTGATCAGATCAACTCTAGTCAGTTGACCGACTATTTAGAACGCGTAGTAAAACCACAGCTGTTTACCATAGATGGGGTTGCAAAGGTAAACCTCTATGGTGGAATAAAATACGCCATGCGCATCTGGCTTGATCCCGCTCGCATGGGCGCGTTTAATTTGTCAGCCACCGATGTAATGCAAGTGCTACAAGCTAACAACTACCAGTCTGCGGTAGGTCAAACCAATAGTGTTTACACCCTCTTTAATGGCACAGCCGATACCCAAGTTGCCACGATTGAAGAGTTAAAACGTTTAGTCATTGGCAGTAAAGATGGATTAGTGGTTCGCCTAGGGGATATTGCTGATGTCAGCCTAGATAAAAGCCATGACGTTTATCGCGCTTTAGCCAATGGTAAAGAAGCCGTTGTCATCGGGCTTGATGTCACGCCCACCGCCAACCCACTCACAGTCGCGGCAGATACTCGCGCGCTATTACCTGAAATAAAACGTAATTTGCCGCCATCGATTGAATCAAGCATCTTATACGACTCCTCCTTAGCCATTGATGAATCGATTAAAGAAGTTGTCAAAACGATTGCTGAAGCCGCACTGATCGTCATTGTGGTGATCACCCTATTTCTAGGATCGTTACGGGCAGTCATTATCCCCATAGTGACGATACCCCTATCACTGATTGGGGTTGCCATCATTATGCAAATGTTTGGCTTTACACTCAATTTGATGACCTTACTGGCAATGGTGCTTGCTATCGGTCTTGTGGTCGACGATGCCATTGTGGTGGTCGAAAACGTCGATCGGCACATTAAACTGGGTGAGTCTCCTTTTAGGGCCGCAATTATCGGCACCCGCGAAATCGCAGTGCCGGTAATCTCAATGACCATTACTTTGGCTGCGGTATATGCCCCTATTGCTCTGATGGGAGGGGTCACGGGCGCACTCTTTAAAGAATTTGCCTTAACCCTTGCTGGTGCTGTGTTTATCTCGGGCATTGTCGCCCTAACGCTGTCACCTATGATGTGTGCCAAAATTCTGAAGCCCCACACGACCCCTAACCGCTTTGAACTTGGGGTAGAAAACTTTCTCGATAATTTAACACGCCGTTACAGCAAGATGCTTGATGCCGTCATGGCGCATCGCCCAGTAATTGTGGCTTTTGCCGTGATTGTCTTTATTTCATTGCCGGTGTTATTTAAGCTTATTCCATCTGAATTGGCGCCTAACGAAGATAAAGGCGTCGTGATGATGATGGGAACCGCTCCCTCAACGGCAAACTTAGACTATATCCAAGCTAACATGAGTGAAGTCACCGATCTCATTAAGGCGCAACCTGAATCTGCCGCGTCGCTTGCCTTCATTGGTGTGCCAAGCTCTAGCCAAGCCTTTGGCATTGCGCCACTCGTCCCTT
>JBOFUF010000265.1:0-5081 GCA_051652445.1 Shewanella sp. | reverse complement strand
CGATGTCTTTGGCGATCAAAGGCCGTTCCGGGTTGAAAGGCCCTTTAGGGCAGTTGCATTCCCTATTGGCTGCATCCGTCAGTAAACGGGTGATTTGTGCCGCTGCGTCTTGGGCGAGCAAGTGTCTGGCGGTGGTTTTGTTGAGGCCGTTTTCTGCGCTTTCACTTAAGAGTCGTAATCTTAAGGCGGCGGGATTGGCGGTTTTTTCAATAAGGATTTTCCCTTTAGCACTACTGGGCGTTTTCACACTATCAAAGGGGATCGACTGACTGATAAAAGGATCATGATGCTGACTAAACAGATGGTTGACCCCAGTGACCATATTTGCGCTTGAGCGGTAGTTGGTATCCAAATGATAGTGGGCCTGCGTATGGTGGCGGGCCTCAATATAGGTATGGATATCGGCGCCGCGAAAGGCATAAATGGCTTGCTTAGGATCGCCAATCATCAACAGGCTGAGCTTATGTTCTGTATCGTTTTTGCCTTGCTGCTCAAGCGAGTAGCGGCCTTGGTAGATGCCAGAGAAGATAGCAAATTGCAGCGGATCGGTATCTTGGAATTCATCGATAAGCGCGACGGGGAAGCGTGTCGCCACGGCTTTGGGCAAGGTTTCATTATTGGCGTTTAACGCGCTCGCTAACGTGGTGAGTAAATCATCGGGGGTCAGCACATTTTTTTGCTGTTTTTGCTGGGCAAAACGCTCGCTTATGCCCAGTTTCGCGCTATACAAAAATGCCGGTTTGATGGCGGCTATCAAGGTGGCGAGTTGCTCCATATGATCCATCAGCGGCGCTTCGCTCACACTTGGGATCACGCCGCCCTTGTTGAGTTTTAACTCAGACAAGGACAAGGCATCTAACTCTTTGAGTGGCGGCAACCCATGACCGAAGGCGAGCCAGTTATCGAGCGCATCGAACTTGGCTGCGAGCTTAGGGTACTTATCGCTAGCCTTGCCAAAGAGGCTGCCATTGAGCGGTAAACTGTGTAGCAATGCCAATAAGTCATCGCGTCCCCTTGGCCAAGCTAATTTAAAGCGCTCTAAACTTTGGCGCAGTGACAGGGCTAAGGCATCAAACTTAAGCGCAGGTTTCAAAGGCTTTGCTTGACTGGCGCCAAGGAGCGGGCGCAACTGTTTGACTAACCCATCGGGCTCACCAAATTCCTTGGCAATGATTTGCGCTAAGTCATCGGGCAGCGGATAACAGGCCTCACGCCAAAAATCCCGCACCGCATGGTGCAAAAATTCACTGTCGTCCAAGGTAAAGTCCGATTCGAACAGTAAGGAAGACTCAAAGGCAAGATCCGATAAAATCCGCTGACAGAAACCGTGAATGGTAAAAATAGCCGCTTCGTCGAGGGATTTAAGGGCGAGATCGAAACGCCGCAGGGCAATGGCACGTTCACTCTCTGGGGTGTTGTCATACAATGCCTGCACAAAGGGATCGGCAATCGTTAGCCCTAAGAAGCACTTAAAGGCCACTTGAATACGGCGGCGAATTCGATCCCGTAACTCTTCGGTAGCCGCATTGGTGAAGGTCACTACCAGAATTTGCTCACAGGTGAGCGGCGCAGGAATGCCATCACCCAGCAATAAGCGTAAGTAAAGACCTGAAATAGTGTAGGTTTTACCAGTGCCTGCGCTGGCCTCAATAAGACGACTACCACCAAAGGGCAGAGTGAGAGGGTCAAGCGCTTGGGGGGCTGAATGTAAGGCTTGCGTGTTCAACGGCAGATGTTCACTCATGCTTGCGCTCCCTGTGTTGGTGTTTGATGCTCTTGTGTTTGGTGAACGTGTGGCTGAGCTTGGTCTTGGCGCATGCCATCGTTTAGGGCAAATTCCTCAAGCTGAGCCAGGGTATCTTTGAGATATAAACTCACCATAGGGCGATAGATTCGCTCGGCTAATGCACCAAAGCAGTCCTCAGCGAAATCCCGCGGGAAGCTGAATAAGCGCTGATAATGGGGATCATTTCCTTCTCCCAATTGACTCTGCTCATCCTGCCATTCGGGTAACGCTTGCTGCAAACGCTCATCGTGTTCACCCTCGCTTTTGAGATAGGCCAGTGAGGTGCGCGGCATAAAACACAGGGGATATTGCTGACCTTGATAAAACAACACCAACAAATCGGTGAGTAACCCATGGGCGCGCTCAGCGGTGATGGGCGCTAAGGCGTGGAAGTGAGCCATGTCGAGTAAATAACTGCACCGTGTGTGACCCATTGCCATTAAACACAGGTGGCGAAGGTACAACCTCAGCACATCGCGGCCGTGGGCGCTACCGGGACGGTAATTGACTAACCCCTTAGGGCTAATGTCATCGATACGACCTTGCAGTAACACTTGCTGGGATTTACCCGTCGTGATGGGCAAGTCAAACACGAGTTTAATATCGGCGTGACTGCTGGCTTGTTCTCCCTTGAGGAACAAGGTTCTGCCAATCAAGGGTTTAATATCCTGTTGATATTGGTGTAGCAGTAAATCATCGAAGGGCTGCATGGGCAAACTGCCACTGGCTTTGAGGCGTTTAAGTAGCTCGATATCGGGCTCAGTGTGGCCTTGGCCTATGGCATCGTCGAGTAACTGGGCTTGCAACATATAGCGCTCTAGGGCATTTAAGCTAAAGGGCTCGTCATTATCATCGGCCTGAATATTTAAGCTGAGATCGACTTTAAGCGTGTGGTTAAAGAAGTACTGCGCCGGATTGCGAAAGAAACGGATCAGCGCGGACACATCCACTTGCCTTCTTTGCAGTGGATCGCGCTGTGGATCGCCCTGCGGGTCGTGCTGTAAATCGTGCAGTTGTTCGAGCACAGAAGCGGGCTCTGTCTCTGGTATTGAGTCTGGCTCATCCGCGTCGAGCAGGATGCGCGTTTGCGCGCCGATAAAGCGGCCCGCATGTGTGCCTGGCGCTGCAGAATTGGGCGGACACCATTGCTGGCTGTAACTTTGGCCTATGCCTGAGCCATTTTCACTGATGCTTGAACCATCTTCGTCGCCATTTTTTACTGCGGACTGATACAACTTAGGATCAAAGGGTTGCAGCGGCTGGTGGCTGACAATCGCGTTATAGAGGGCTTTTTCGGCAACCTCTGGGTCAATCGCACTTGCAGCGTTTTGCGATTGAGTCAATAGGGCTTCAGGCAAATAGCACAGCTGACAATATTCAATCAGTTCAGAGACCAGCATAGAGGCGATACGTTCAGAGTTATCCCGTTCACTGTGGCCAATATAGCTAATATACAGTTGTTCCCGCGCCGACAATAAGGCTTCTAAAAACAGATATCTGTCATCGAGGCGGCGGGAACGATCGCCTTTACGGGCACCGAAATGTGCCATTAAGTCAAAGCCCACTGGATGCTGGACCCTAGGATAAACCCCATCGTTCATGCCGAGTAAACAGACAATCTTAAACGGGATCGATCGCATCGGCATTAAAGTGCAAAAGTTCACGCTACCCGCCAGATAACGCTGGCCGACCCGAGATTCTGTCAGTCTTTGATTAAACCACTGCTGCAGCACTTCGATACTGAGACTAAGCCCATTGATGTGCGCTTGGGCTAGCGTCTCAACGGTGCTGGTATTTAAGAAGTGGGTATCTAAAGGCTTGCCCGCCGATAGCAACTCTTGTTCTAGGGCGGCAATGGCATCGCGAATGTTCTGTAACTGTTCACGCTCGTCTTCATCGGTGTCGTAGAAGGCATCCAGCAAGTCAGTTAATTGCGCTAAACGCAATGCGCCCACTTGCGGCAGGGCGAGTATTTGCGCCGTTTCATCGAGCACTTCAATAAAATTGAGTAGCTTACCTAACGCCTGCGCCGATTGGCCTTCGATACCCGTGACGACAAGATGGTCTTGGTACAGCGGCGCATCGTCACTCAAGGCGTAGCCTAAAATTAGCCGCTTAATACCAAAGGCCCAGGAGTTTTGCTCGAATGCCGGTACGCCTTGCTTAAGGCGGCTTTGTTGATCGCGGCCCCAGCGCACGCCCGCTTCATCTAACCAGCGGCGGATCAGTTGCAACTCATCGTCATCGAGCTGGAAACGGCGCAAAATGGCGGGCACTTCGAGTATGCTCAAAATGTCAGTCAGACCAAAACGGCTCTGATTAATACCGAGTAAATTTAAAAAGCTATTGATGAGCGGTGATTCCTGCGCCGCGCCGCGGTCGGCAATCGCGTAGGGAATGAAATGCAGGCCTTGTTTGGCCGAGAAGACGGCATCGATATAGGGCGCGTAGGCGGCGACATCGGGCATCATCACCACGATGTCTTTAGGTGTGAGTTCGTCTTTAGACGTCAGTTGTGCATCACGGCTGAGTAACTCCAGCAGATGATCGTGCAGGGTTTCGACTTCCCGCAGTGGGCTGTGACAACTCTTGACTCGAATCGATTCATCGCTGCGCTTAAGTCGGCGTCTGTTCTGTACATTCTGGTACAGCTCGGCATCTGGCCCTAGCACTCTGTCTAAGGTTTGCATCTCTAAAATATCGTATTGCACCCCGTGGAGCATGCTGGCATGACTCTGTGGCGAGTTGGGATCGTCACAGGGCTCACAATACACGTCATCGCCAAAGTCGCAGTGCTCAGTGGGGAGCTCAAGCAGCATATCGAGTAATTCACGGCCCATCTTGCCGTTATTGGCCAGCAGCGGATTGCCCACTTCGAGTTTATCTTCCCACAGTTCGGCTAATTGCCTTTTACCTGCATATTGCACCGCCATGCGGGCACGATTTCGCGGGTCAACAATATCCCCCCAATAGTGCTGACACGGACTTAAACCCAGCACGACCACATCGATACGACTGGCAAGATGGTAGAGCACTTCAAGGGTTTGTGGCGCCATCGAGGAAATGCCAAACACAAATAAGCGTTGTGGCAGTTTGGCAAGGGACGTGTCGGGATGAGTCAGCGCGGCAATTAAGTCACTGTGCAGGTTGGCCCTGTGATAATGGCTTTGATTAAGCTCATCACGGTTAAAGGCAATCAGTGCGCGCCATAGAATAGGTTGCCAGCGTTGGTCTTCATTGAGCTGCTTAGTGAGTGAGTCGGGATGCTCGTTTTGCTCCCACGCTAAAATCCAAT
>JBOFUF010000264.1:0-1199 GCA_051652445.1 Shewanella sp. | reverse complement strand
AACCGTGAAAATTAGTCAACGTTTACAACAGATAGACAGTATGATCACGGCTCATTATGATCATATTTGGGATTGCTGCTGCGATCATGGTTTGCTCGGTATGCTTTTATTAGAAAGGAAAGCTGCCCGCAAAGTGCACTTTGTCGATTGTGTCCCTTCGTTGATGCAGGCGCTTGAACAGCGTTTACAACGTTTTTTCCCCGCTGGCATGTCAGGCATTAATCCATACTTAGCCGCACACTTAAATCCAGACATAGACCCAGATTTAAGTTGTCAGACTCAGTGGAAGGTGCATTGCCTCGATGTTGCGACTTTACCGCTCGCGCAAACCAGCAACAGTGATAAACAGCTGATTATTATCGCTGGCGTCGGCGGTGAACTGCTGGTGAAATTAGTGCGGGCCATCCTAGTTCAACACCCACTGCGGCATCTCGAATTTATATTGTGCCCCGTGCATCATCACTACCATGTGAGGCAATCACTGGCAACATTAGGGCTAGGGCTTAAATCAGAATGCTTAATGGAAGATAATCAACGGTTTTACGACATTCTCCATATCTGCACCACATTAGATTCCAATGTGCAGCCTATTACCGCCACTGGGTCGTTAATGTGGCAGAGTTTAGATCAAAACAGTTTATCCCTAGCGCAGCGTTATCTGGCGCAAGTGATTAACCATTACCAGCGTATGCCGGCGCACAAACAAACATCTGAATTTATTCATGCCTATCAGCAGCTATTAACTCAAATTTCGATTGAACGTCAGTAATTTTGATCTGCATTTGGCACATTTTCGTTTATGCTTCGACTCCTTTTTGGCAAATGGCGATTATGATGCGTTTATTGAGAACCACCCAAGATGCTGCGGTTAACCTACAGACGGCACGCGTTTTTTACCGCAGAGCTGCCCGCGCGATAGTGTTATCGGGTGAAGACATTTTGCTACTTTATACCCAAAAATATCGCGATTACAGTTTACCCGGTGGCGGAATTGACGATGGCGAGAGCCTCGAAGATGGACTGATCCGCGAGCTACAGGAAGAAACTGGCGCCTTGGACATTGAAGTGTTAGCACCTTTTGGCCGTTATGAAGAGTTCAGGCCTTGGTATCGGGAAGGCGCGAATGTTGTGCACATGGCGTCATTTTGTTATGTGTGTCGTATTGATACCTCACTGGGTGAACGTGGTTTAGGTGAGAC
>JBOFUF010000263.1:0-1541 GCA_051652445.1 Shewanella sp. | reverse complement strand
TTACTGAAACAAGATGAAAATGCGCCCCTATCCAACTATGTCGTTGAGGGCGAGTAAGCGTGTTAATCCATGCCATTCAAGAATATCAACAACGGGTTGATAATCAATTAAAACAGCGTTTTAATACGCTTGACGATACCGCGCCCCAATTAAAAGCTGCCATGATTTATGGCGCCTTATTAGGTGGCAAACGTATTCGACCTTTTCTCGTGTACAGTGTCGGACATATGTTTGGGGTCGAGCTCGAAAAGCTAGATGCTTGCGCCGCTGCCATTGAATGTATCCATGCTTATTCATTGATCCATGACGATTTGCCCGCCATGGATGATGACGCGCTGCGCCGTGGTCAGCCCACTGTGCATATTGCCTTCGATGAAGCCACCGCTATTTTAGCGGGGGATGCACTGCAAACCTTAGCGTTTGAAATTATCACCGAAGCCGTACCAGGGATCAGTAGTGAGCAACATATCGCGATGGTGAGAGTGTTGGCTAAAGCGTCTGGGTATCGTGGCATGTGTGGCGGCCAAGCGATAGACTTAGCCTCCACCGATAAACAGATTGATCTTAACGCGTTAACTCAGCTACATAATATGAAAACGGGCGCTCTTATCAGCTGCGCCGTTGAATTAGCTTTGATCGCCGCAAACGCGCCAAAAGATCAGTTTGCTGCTATGATGAATTTTGCTGGTGCAATCGGACTCGCCTTCCAAGTGCAAGACGATATTCTTGACATCGTAGCCACAACCGAAGAACTCGGTAAACCTCAAGGCTCTGATACTGAATCAAATAAGAGTACTTTTCCACAACTACTTGGACTACGAGGCGCGCAAGACACCGCCCAACAACTGATCCAAGAGGCACTATCAGCGCTGGCTAAATTGCCATACAATAGCCAGTTAATTGCAGACTTCGCCCGCTATATCATTGAGCGAAGAATATAATAAGAGTCGAAGTATCTCGCTATGAGTTTGGACATTTCTCAGTTTCCCGTGTTGGCGAAGGCTAACACACCCAATGAGCTCCGCCAGCTTCCTCAGTCACTGTTACCACAAGTTGCTGACGAACTACGCGAGTTTCTTCTTAAGTCTGTTGGCATATCCAGCGGACATTTTGCATCTGGGCTAGGCACAGTCGAATTAACTGTTGCACTGCACTATGTCTATAACACCCCTTTTGATCGTCTGATTTGGGACGTAGGGCATCAAGCCTATCCCCATAAAATTCTCACGGGACGTCGAGATAAAATGCATACCATTAGACAAAAAGATGGTTTGCACCCTTTCCCGTGGCGTGAAGAAAGTGAATACGACACTTTTAGTGTTGGGCATTCGGGTACGTCTATCAGTGCTGCACTCGCGATGGCGATTGCCGCAGAAAAAGAACAAGCCGGTCGTAAAGTGGTTGCTGTTATTGGAGATGGCGCCATGACAGGCGGCATGGTGTTTGAAGCCATGAACCACGCGGGCGACTTGCACAATGACATGCTAGTGGTGCTGAACGACAATGAAATGTCGATTTCAGAAAATGTCGGTGCCCTCAAC
>JBOFUF010000262.1:0-3915 GCA_051652445.1 Shewanella sp. | reverse complement strand
ATCGCCGCGGGGAATCATGCCATGCTCAAAATGTCAGAATTTACCCCTGCGACCAACCAAGTGATCAAACAGTTGTTAGCACAAGTCTTCGATGAATCCCACGTGGCGGTTGTTGAAGGTGAGGCAGAGATTGCCGCCGAGTTTTCTGCCCTGCCCTTCGATCATTTACTGTTTACCGGCTCGACCACAGTCGGCCGCCATGTGATGCGCGCCGCGGCCAATAACCTCACCCCAGTGACACTCGAACTGGGCGGTAAATCGCCGGTGATTATCGCCCCCGATATGCCACTTGAGATAGCAGTAGAGCGAATGATTTACGGTAAGTGTTTGAATGCTGGGCAAATCTGCGTCGCCCCTGATTATGTGCTTTGCCCTAAGGCCAAAGTGGATGACTTTATCGCGGCCTACCAAGCTAAGTTTAAATCCATGTACGGCACCATTAACCACAATAAGGACTATGGCAGCATCATTAATACTCGTCAGTTTGACCGCTTGATGACAGTACTCCAAGACGCCAAAGCCAAGGGCGCCGGTGTTATTTCGGCGACGGACGAAGCCATAGATAGCCAGAACCGTAAAATGGCGACTCAGTTGATAACTCACACCAGTGAAGACATGCTATTGATGCAAGAGGAAATTTTTGGCCCATTGTTACCGATTATTGGCTACGACTCCTTAGATGAAGCGATTCAGTACATCAACCACAGAGCCCGGCCTTTAGCACTTTATCTGATGAGCTTTGATGAGCAAACTCAGCAAAAAATCCTGTTACAAACCCACTCAGGCGGCGTGTGTATTAACGAAACCGTGTTCCATGTCGCGGCCGACGATGCGCCCTTTGGCGGAATAGGCCCGTCGGGCATGGGGCATTACCATGGCAAGGAAGGCTTTTTGACCTTCAGCCACGCTAAAACGGTACTTAGCCGTGGCCGATTCAACACAGGAAAATTTGTGCACCCGCCCTATGGCACGGTTATCCAGCGCATCTTAATGAAGCTATTTTTGCGCTAGTCATTGGGGGATAAATCTTGAATAAACCAGCAACAACACCACCGATTAAAACCATGACGGATAAACGCCAAGCCATTCTCGATACTGCTTTAGCGCTCTTTGTCAGCCAAGGATTTCATGGCACGTCCACCGCTTCGATCGCGAAACAAGCAGGTGTGGCAACGGGCACCTTGTTCCATCACTTCCCTTCTAAGGAAGCCTTGATGGAATCTTTGTTTCTTACCATAAAACAACAATTTGCCGATGCCTTACTGTTAAACACCCATAAGGGCCGCGATCTGAAACACAATGCTCAACAGCTATGGCAAAGCGCCATAGATTGGTCGCTGGAGAATCCTGTCAAACAACTGTTTTTTCAGCAATATTCAATGTCGCCCATGATTGCCACTAAGGTGCGCGATCAAGCGATGAATGGCATCTTAGGCTTTATCGCCGAATTGATTAAGCAGGGACAAATGATGGGAGTCATCGCCCATTACCCAGTGGAATTGATGCTCGAAAACTGCCACGGCCAATATCTAGCAGCAACCCGATTTTTTATCGATAACCCGCACTTGGGGACAGATAAAACATACCGCGATGCCAGTTTTGAACTGTTTTGGAAAGCCATGCAAGCGGACTAAAATAGCCCAATATCAACTGACTGCTGCAATAACTGTAATAAAAAACCGAGTCAGCTTAACTGGGTCGGTTTTTATCATGCACTCACACTGCATTCGCGCTGCATGGGTCTAAAGTCTAGATTTATTGGTCAAAAAGCTGAGTTTTTCTTTACAGTAAAATCCTTGCCACATAAGATCCCGCCACCCTCGAAGCAGCAATAAAAAGAACCAATCCTATGACCACAATAACCATCACTCGCCCAGACGACTGGCATATTCATTTAAGAGACGGCGCCCAGCTTAAAGATACAGTGCGCGATATCAGCCGCTATATGGGCCGCGCCATCGTCATGCCAAACTTAGTGCCCCCTGCTATCGATACGCAAACTGCACTGGCCTATTACGATCGCATTAAAGCGCAGGTGCCCGCTGGCTCTCAGTTCGAACCTTTGATGGTGTTATATTTAACCGACAAAACCAGCCCAGATGAAATCCGCCAGGCCAAAGCCTCGGGTAACATTGTCGCCGCTAAACTCTACCCCGCGGGCGCGACGACTAACTCAGATTCCGGCGTGACCGATGTTAAAAATATCTATCCCGTACTCCAAGCCATGCAAGAAGTCGGCATGCTGTTTTTAGTCCACGGTGAAGTCACAGATTCAGCCATTGATATTTTCGACCGCGAGGGTGTGTTTATTGAAAATGTCCTCAGTAAAATTGTCGCCGATTTCCCCGCGCTAAAAATCGTGCTTGAGCATATCACCACCAAAGATGCAGTTGATTTTGTCACTCAAGCCTCAGACAATGTGGCCGCGACTATCACGGCCCACCATTTGCTGTATAACCGTAACCACATGCTGGCTGGCGGTATTCGTCCGCATTTTTACTGTCTGCCTATTTTAAAACGCAACACCCACCAGCAGGCGTTATTGGCAGCTGCGGCAAGCGGTAGCAAGAAGTTTTTCCTCGGTACAGATTCAGCGCCACACGCCAAGGATAAAAAAGAAGCCACCTGTGGCTGCGCGGGTTCCTACACGGCTCATGCTGCCATTGAGCTGTATGCCGAAGCATTTGAGTCGGTCAATGCGCTGGATAAACTCGAAGCATTCGCAAGCTTTAACGGCCCAGATTTTTACCATCTGCCACGCAATACCGATACCATCACGCTGGTCAAAAAATCATGGGATGTCCCTGGCACTTACCCGCTGGGCGATACTAACGTTGTGCCTATTCGTGCAGGCGAACCCATTGATTGGCAAGTTGAGTAAGCAATTGAGTAAATGATTGAATAAATTATTAAATTAACACGAATTCCGCTACTGACATTTAGCGAGGACCTCTCAAAGTAAGGCCGCATTTGCGGCTTTATTTTTAGCTGCCAAACTATCTACCACCTTGCCCACGCACAGGAATCAAGGCATTGCATTAAGGATCACTCCTTTGAGGTGATGGTGGTAGTTGAAGTGAATTATGGATGGATTCAAACCATGTGGAGTGTTGCAAGCAACTGATTGGTTTTTTTATCATTGTCTTTAAAATAAACGTCAACAACGTGGGGCTCACCCCACACTGGGTTAGGCCGCTCATAGGCCTGATGAACGGTGGGAAAATAGCAAAAAACTGACCCAACACCGTTAAGATCCAACCTTAAAAAGCCTGAAAGAAAATCCCGAAAGCACTGAAGATGGCAACAAACCATGTGAGAGATCTTAAGGTACTTTTATCAGCAAGGTACAAAACGTGGTACACAAAGCGGGCGGCGACATGGGTGATAGCTAGCCACTCCGTCATGGGATTCACTTTACCCGTAGCAATCACCACTAATACAGCCAAACCAAATACCAACAGTGACTCGAAGGCATTTTGATGCCCCGCTAAAGCACGAGCGCCAAAACCGGTTAGCTGCGCCTGTTGGGCGCGAGGATGGCTGTTATCATAGTGGCCGGTTTTAGCCATCGCCCAAGCAACAGGGCCTTTGGCAAGATATGGCAATAACATGGCGACAAATAAACAAATAAGTAAGCTATTCATGGGGTAGTTCTCCTGTGGTTAGATCATTTTATTATGTTGAAAGCAAACGTATTTAGCGTTAATGGCTAATAACGGCCTTAGCACACAGCGCTGCACTCGCGGCAGTATCTAGCACAGCTCTCGCCGCAGTATTTAGCGCGCTTTATCCAAGGCATCACATAGCGCTTGTACGCCAAGTAATACTCTCGGGGCGGCGCGGTGTAATAAATCGGCATTGAGTTGATAAATGTGCTGATTTTTAACGGCGGGAATTTCGGGCCATTGGCGCCAA
>JBOFUF010000261.1:0-1090 GCA_051652445.1 Shewanella sp. | reverse complement strand
GGGGTTTTGCGTGTAAAGCCCATTCACATCAGAACAGATAATCAGCGTATCGGCATCGGCCGCCGCGGCGACCATGGCCGAGAGATTATCGTTATCGCCAACTTTGAGCTTGTCGGCGGTGACGGCATCGTTCTCGTTGATGATAGGCAATAGCCCATGTTCGAGTAGGCTGAAAATCGTGTCTTTAATACTGATGTAACGATCTCGATTGCGTAAATCACCGTGGGTTAACAGTAGCTGTGCGGTTGGGAAATCAAATAACTTGTTCCATGTGGCCATCATATCGGCCTGACCCGCTGCAGCCATGGCTTTCTTCACTGTGACGCTCGGTTTATCAACCTCGCCAAAGTGATGCCATCCCGCGGCGACTGAGCCCGAAGAGACCAAGACAACTTGGATCCCTTGGGCACGACAATAAGTAATAAATTGGGCAATGCCGAGTAAGTAGTGGCTGCTGCAACCTTGTTTGTGTGGAGCAATCAGGGCACTACCTACCTTAACGACAATGCGTTTCCAGGGTAAGTCAGTCATACCTGCGCGCCTCATCTGTCTTCGGCTAAAACACGGCCAGCCTTATGGAATAATTTAGTGGTTTTGGCACAGGGATCAGTATCGAGTAACGAGACTATCCAAATCACCACACTTCTCACGGCAAAGCCGGGGATCATCTCATACACCACTGTGGTTAAAGCTTTACCGTCAGCAAGTACTGGTGCATAAATCCAAAACAGCACTGTGGCTGCACCTGACACTATGCCGGCAATCGCGGCTTTGTGGGTTAGGTTCGCTTTATACAAGCTAAACAAAACTAACGGACCGAAGGCGGCACCGAATCCTGCCCATGCATTACTCACCAATGACAGCACACTGCTAGAGCGGTCAAGCGCTAGTAGACTTGCGACAATTGCCACGCCAGCTACGCCAAAACGTCCCATTTTCACCATGTCTTTTTCGCTAGATTCTTTCTTCGACATCACGCGATAGATATCGTCCGTTAGCGAGCTTGATGACACTAATAGTTGCGATGAAATTGTGCTCATGATCGCGGCCAGAATTGCGGCTAATAAGAAGCCACTAATGATCGGATGGA
>JBOFUF010000260.1:0-6819 GCA_051652445.1 Shewanella sp. | reverse complement strand
ACTCTTGGGTATGGCAAGAAATACAGGTTTCGACCTCAGTTGCTTGGTGGTAAATTTTTTCGCCTTCAACGTGACAAGCGGCACATACTTCATGGCTGACGATATTTTTGGTGTATAACGCCGCATTGCCTTGGCTGTCGAAATCTTCAACCATTTCCGCAACGGGCACTACCGTACCATCTGGTAATGTACCAGCTGCTGACACCACGTTAAAACGTTGGGTTAATCGAGTGTCAAATTTTTTGTCGGCATCAAATGTGCCGAAACTGAACTCATAGTAACCATTCTTTTTATCAACAAAGGTCTTGGTTGAACCCAGGTTTTGCCAGTTAGCGCTATTACCGGGGCCTGTTGCGCCTTCAGGAATTAATTGCAGTGCTTTTTTAATTTCTAAGTTCACTAAACCAACAACCGGCAAATCCGCTTCATTGGTCGCTAACACTGTGACCACTGGAATACCATTGGTATAACTGACTTGGGTAATGTCGAGGTTCAATTGGCTGATTGCGCCAGCGGGCTCGCCGCCGTCAACACCTGGATTACCGGGTTTACCGTCATCGCCACCACAGCCGGTGAGGGCCATAGTTAATGCACTGGCACTTAGTAGCAGTGCGATTTTAGTTTTATGTGTGTTCATCATTTTTTCCCTGCATAGGTTTGGCATTACTTAAGCGTCTGGTGGATGCAGATTCGTTGTCTGCGCGTTATCACCTTAAGTTAATGCTGGAAATAGAATTCCCCAATGAAAGGCTAACCTAACATGACCTTAAAATCTCCAAGGCCTTTGCTATTGTGTGACTTAGATCTTTCTATTTCTAAAGAGGTAGGCAAACCCAGTGATAAAAATGATTGTAGAAAAAATAACTGCGGATATTTGCATGCAAAAAAAAAAGAGAGAGGATAATACCTCTCTCTTTTGCAACGATAAATTTTCGCTATTAATCAGCGTGCTTTATCTTATTAATTACCGTGTGCTTGCATCAGTTGTGCTGGCGTGTGGCAAGTGGCACAGCTTTCAGTGGCACGTTTTTGAACATCTGCAGCATCAGTTCCATTTAGGATACCGCCATTAGTTTCAATGTGCGATTTAGCTGCGTCAGACAGATATTTCTGGTGACAGCTTAAGCAAGTGCCTGCATCGGAAGATACCCAAATAGGAGCGCCCGCATTATTGATGTCACCAAACTGCCATGTACGATCTGGAGAACGCCCAAGCTCGATGCCTGTGACGTTACCAGCTTTGTCTTCAACGTGACAGGTTGCACAATCACTCTTTAGTACAGTACCTGATTGCACACCAGCATATTTCAGGTAGTGACCTTCACGCTCATGCGCTTTCCATGCAAAGCTCGTTGGGATTTTGCCGCCAGGGTAGGCTCCATCTGTTTTTAGGCCCTTACCTGGTGTATGACACACACCACAGTTGATACCGTTGTCATAATGTTTTACGACTTGATTGTGGCAACCTTGGCACTTACCTGCATCGATAATGTCACGGCGTACACTAGGAGCTTTATTTTCTACAGTGGAGTTACCATTCCAAACGAAATGGAACGGTGCTTCTTTAATTTCAACTTTCCGCACGTTTTCGGTTGAACAGTCTGTTGGTATTACTTCAATACCTCCATAACCGCCGTTGTTGAAGCAGACTTTTGCGACTGACCACAACTCAAAAGTTTTTTCAGTGGCTGGCTCAGTAGCTGTTGGCAAACCTGTAAATGTGAATGTGTAGGACTTACTAGATGGGTCAAATATTCCTGAGCTAATCGCTAATCGTTTGTAGCCAGTGAAATCTTTATCACTATCCCAAGAGAGGAGAACATAAGACTTTGGATCGATAATAGCTTGATCCAATGGAGTTCCTGCAGCATCTAACATTTGTACTTTAGTTGTTAAAGTACCAACAGTATCTGCTGCAATGTCGCTAAACTTCACGCTCATGGCTTCAGCATCATTGTAAGCCTGCATCACATCGCCATGACGTTTAGCCGCGCTACCAGTACCGTTACCAGGGGCTGTTGCATTGTGGCATGAAACACAATTAGTGCCTGAGTTGTACTGAATGTGTGATTGAGATGGCGCTTCAGTATGACAAGCGATACACGCTGTGTTGCTCAAATCAGCTTTAAACAGATTGGCATTCGCAGGTGCATTAGCGCCTTCAATGTGACATGACGAACAATCAGCGGCGGGTTTTTGTGGGAAGTTGACTTTGCCGTAATCGATGACCTTGCCACCGTAACCAATAATTTTGTATGGCGCAGCTGTCTTATTGCCTTCTGCATCGTAAGATACTCTATCTGCACCTTTATGAATCGCGTGGATCATGTAAGTGAAGTCGACACTATTACCTGATTCAGGGTCACCTGAAGTTGCAGTATGGCAAGACGCACAGTTTTCAATATCTAAGCGGCGGCCACCGTGTAATTGCAAGCTGTCAGGTTGGTGACAGGTGTAACAGGTTTCGATAGACACGACATTGCGACTGGCAATCCCTTCGGTTTTACCCGTTGATGGCTGCCAATCTAAGTGAGCGTTAGCGACCACTTGTGGGAGTTTTAATTCAAGGGTGGCACGTTGGGTATTTTCTGCTTTGTAAGACACAACAACCGGAGTCGTCACATTCGCGATATTGGCTTGGTAGGTGTAACTGTACGAACCATCGCCATTATCAACTAAACAGGTTTCACATTTATTAGCGGTTTCAACGTTGGCTTGGAATTGAGCTGATGGTTTGAGGAACGATGTATCTTCAGGCATCTTGCCCGGTTCTTTTTTAGTATTGATATAAGCTTGCCACTGTAAGCCACGGTCAACTTCAGTTTCGGCCACTTTTTCTTTAACTGGGGTTAATTGCGCAATACCAAAACGTAAGTCGTGGGTTTTGTTTAAGCCCAGTACAGCAACACCGTTGGCATTTTCGAGGGTAAAGTTAACCGTCACTTTACCGGCATCAATCGTAGCATCGGTAAAGTGTGCTTTGAGTGTGGGCGTTTTATCGATGTTCACACCGATAACGCCGGGTTTGCCATCTTCACCATCGTTACCGTCACTGCCACCGCAACCGGCGACTAAAAGTGACAGTAAACCGGCACCCAACATCGCTTTGGTCGCGTTATTGAAATTGAACCGTTTCATCATGATATTTCCCTGCAATAGTTTTAATCATCACCCAACACTTGTAACAAGAATAAATCTTATTAACCGAGCAAGATGTGTGGAATTATTTTCCCATCTCTAGGCTAACTAACTCACAGGTATTTATCAGTCACTTTAGGTGGGTTATGTGACTGAGGTCTGACTATTTCTTTAGGAGTAGATGACTGAGGCGTTTGCGTTGCTTTTGTCTCTGTCGTTAGTGGCGTTTTTAAGCTGGCATCATAGGGTTAGTTTATGGGATGCACTTTACGCATCTCGGTCATTTCGGCTTGTTTTTCACTGAAAGTAGGGCATTTGACCTCGGTCGTTGTGTCGTTTTGCAGTAATAACATCGGCGCCAATAATGCCATGTTGAGTAATACTTGCTGTTATCGCGACGTTATCGACAATGAGATTAAGGCTAGCAAAGGCTAACATTAGTTGAATTGAATGCTAATTTTTGGATACCTTTTCTTATTTATATTCTTTAAATACCCAGTCAGAGCCAAGAAACATAGGGTCGCTTAACGTCGAGCCTAAATCGTGTGCGTTATGGTCATGGCTTCTGTGTGCAACAGGGTGTCGGTCAGGTTTATTGTTTGTGTGTTGATGTTTAGTGGCACAAATTGTTAGATCTTCTTGTTCACTTATCGTGTTGTTAGCACTTAAGTGCGAATTTTTATTTTCAGTTGGACGTTTATCCATTGAGATTTTTGTCACATAATTCCCAACACAACTCCCAACACAATTGAAAACTATTATCGTTACCAATCAAAAATCTTGATCTAGGTAAAGTTATTGGTGTCATCGCTCGGTTACAATGGACGCAGTTTTTTCGAGCTGAACCTGCTGTAAGGTGGAATACGTAATGAAGTTAAGCGAACTCAGTCCCGGTGATCGCGGTATTATTTCTGAAGTGGGGCGCTTAGCGTTGCCACAAACGGTTAAGCGTAAATTATTGTCTATGGGGATCACGCCCAATACACGTTTTTCATTGATCAGATACGCACCTATGGGCTCTGGTCTCGAACTGGATATCCGTGGAAGTAAACTTTGTATGCGCAGAGATTTGGCAGACATCATTGAGGTGGAAAAGGCGAATGACTAAGCAGTTTCATTGCGTCACCGTCGGTAACCCGAACGCGGGTAAATCGACGCTATTTAACGCGCTAACTGGCGCGAATCAACAAGTCGGTAACTGGTCAGGTGTAACTGTCGAGAAAAAGACGGGTCATTTCACCTTAAACGGTGCTGACGTTTATCTGACAGACTTACCAGGTATTTATGATCTTCTGCCCGCGGGTAATAGTTGCGATTGTTCGCTGGATGAGCAAATCGCGCAGCAATATCTTGCCGAGCAACGTGTCGATGGCATTATCAATTTAGTCGATGCCACGAATATCGAACGTCACTTATATCTCACCGCACAATTGCGTGAACTCGCTATCCCTATGGTGGTGGTGCTGAATAAAATTGATGCGGCAACTAAACGTGGGATCAAAGTCGATTTAACGAAAATGAGCCAAGAGTTGGGCTGCCCTGTGATTGGCGTCTGCTCGCGAGACCCTGCCGATGTCGCTAAAGTGCAGGCACAGGTACTCGATTTACTGCAAGGTCGAATCTCAGAAGCACCATTAGTGCTTGAGTATGATCAACAGATTGAAGCGGGCGTGCAGTTACTGTGCAGCAAAGATGCTCAATTAAGCCGCGGCCGCGCCTTGGCGATGCTAGGCAATGGGTCCGGTTGTGGCAGTTGCCAAAATGCTGATTTGCAGAATGAAGTGAATGCTTGTACTCAAACTATCGCGCAACAAGGGCATGATATTGAAGTGATGGTGGCCACCACGCGCTTTAACTTCGTTGAGCGAGTCTTTCAAGGTTCGGTGAACGAGTCGGGTTGGCTTACCTTAAGTGATAAATTAGATAAACTCGTCTTGCATCCTTTACTCGGCATCCCGGTGTTTTTGTTAGTGATGTATCTGATGTTTATGTTTAGCATTAACATTGGTAGTGCTTTTATCGATTTCTTCGATGTGTTTGCTGGCGCGTTGTTTGTTGACCACTTTGGTGCATTGTTGACGAACATGGGCTCTCCGGCTTGGTTGGTCACTATTTTAGCCGGTGGTGTTGGCCAAGGTATTCAAACGGTATCCACTTTTATTCCGGTCATAGCGGCTTTATTTCTCGCACTGTCTGTGCTCGAAAGCTCTGGCTATATGGCGCGAGCAGCATTTGTTGTCGATGGCTTAATGCGCCGCATTGGTTTACCGGGTAAAGCGTTTGTGCCTATGATTGTCGGTTTTGGCTGTTCGGTGCCTGCCATTATGGCCACGCGAACCTTAGGCAGTGAGCGCGAGCGGATTGTGACTGGCATGATGGCGCCCTTTATGTCCTGCGGTGCTCGTTTACCGGTTTATGCCCTGTTTGCGGCGGCGTTTTTTCCTGAGTCTGGTCAGAACCTCGTCTTTTTACTGTATATTTTGGGCATTATTGCCGCCATTGGTACCGGCTTGTTGCTCCGGAGTACGTTGTTACCGGGCACCAGCAGCGCCGTGGTGATGGAACTGCCAAGCTATGAGATGCCAAAACTCAAAGCCGTTATGATACGCACAGGCAAACGCACTAAGAGCTTTATTTTAGGTGCGGGTAAAACGATTGTGCTGGTGGTGACGTTATTGAACTTTATTAATGCTATTGGTATTGATGGCACCTTTGGCCATGAAGATAGCCAAACATCACTTCTTAGTGTTGCTAGCAAAACAATAACCCCTATCTTCTCGCCTATGGGCATAGAGCAGGATAACTGGCCTGCAACGGTTGGGATTATTACCGGTATTTTTGCTAAGGAAGCCGTGGTTGGTACCTTAAACAGTCTGTATAGCAGCGCAGCACCTGCAGATGAACAACTCGCGTCATTGAGTGAGAGCTTTAATGCGGCTCTGGCAACGATTCCAGCTAACTTGTTTGGGTTAGATCTTGAAGATCCGCTAAAACTGTCTGTCGGTGACTTAAGCAATCAAGAAACGGTGGCGCAAGAGCAAGGTGTGGCGACATCGACCTTTGGTGCCCTGCAAGCCGGTTTTAATGGCCAAGTGGCTGCTTTCTCTTACTTACTGTTTATCTTACTTTATACCCCATGTGTTGCGGCGATGGGCGCCTTAGTGAATGAGTTTGGTTCTCGTTGGGCGACATTTGCGGCAACCTGGACGTTCTCTCTGGCCTATGGTTCTGCAACGGTCGTTTATCAAGCGGCAACCTTTATGAAGCATCCAATGCAATCGAGTCTGTGGATTGGTTTCTTCCTCTTTGCGTTAGTGGCATTTTATCTGTGGCTGAAACGTAAAGGCAAAAGAAGCCAGCAGATCATTCCGGGGATTCGTATCATTACCGAGTAAGATTTGCTTTTGTTGAGTTAGCATGACTGAGCCATAAATGCCCGCTTAGTTAGGTCAAAGATAAAAGCAGCTTTCATGGCTGCTTTTATTGTTTTACTATCGCGGCTATAAGCCATAGTTTTTAGTTCTAGGCATTGTAACGAGTAGTGATCTGTAGGATCATGCTGCTTTTCTTAACATTGCCATTGTTCGCAAAGAGGAATTCCATGAGTCATGTGGACACTGAAGTACGTCCGAGTAACTTTATTCGTAATATCATAGATGAAGATCTACGCAGCGGTAAGCA
>JBOFUF010000259.1:0-10418 GCA_051652445.1 Shewanella sp. | reverse complement strand
ACTCAGTAACTTGCTTAGCATTCGCTAGCGCCGTCTGCCGTGTCAGTGGATGCGCATTATAGGGAGATTGAGAAAGTGTGCAACCCCTTTTTAGCAGAAATTGGCAGTTAATTTTGATTATCTAAACTAGCCACACCCTACACACAAGTTACCACCAAAGTTATCCACATTAGCATTGGTTTAAAGCTAAATTTGTCGATATGAGCAAGGTTAAACAGCTGGCGTATTCCTGTCTTTTGAAAAATTAACGGCGCTGCCGCTGTTGATTTGCGCGATTTAACTGACTTAAGAATAAATTGAAGACGTCATTGGCAACTTGCATAGGGCTTAACAGCATGAGTCATTAATGAATAAAGCTTTAAGACAAAAAAATACCCGCCATTAGCGGGTATTTTCTCATTCGGCTCATGTGTTACACGTTGAGCTTACTCTTCGACTGGCGATACCACGAATAGTAAGTCACCTTGAGACACTTGCTGACCATTGCTGTTCAGGATGCGCTCGATGCGATACTTCTTATCTTCAGGGTACAAAATAGCACTCTGACGGTTAAAGCCGGCTAAGGTCACTTGCGAGAACATCTTCATCGCTTCTGTTAGTGCTAGCGTTTGATCGACGGTGACTATGTCACCTTCTTTCACAAAGTCCGCTTCTCCCGGTGCAGAAGAGTTATAGAAGATACCTGCGCCTTGGGCTAACACTTTCAGTTCGTTACTTTCGCCTACACGCAGTGATTCAGTGTCGACCTCCACAGTTTCAGCAGCGGCTTCCATTTCAGCGATAAGCGCTGGAATGTCGAGCTCAGCCATTAAGCGTGGCAGATAGTTAGTGTCGTAAACACCTTCGTTGAAGGTACCGTCTTTCAGAATAAGCTTCAGTAACGGAATGTTAGTCGCGATGCCTTTCAACACTACACTGTCTAAGTATTCATACAGTTTGGCAATCACATCTTCACGGTTTTCACCGCGCATGATGATTTGCGCAATCAAGCTATCATAGTAGGGCGATACTTCTTTACCTGGCGCAGCAATCGAAATGATTTCCACATCGGAATGTTCTGGGAACACACACTCAGTGATCTTGCCCGGATTTGGGATCCGCTGCAGTATGCCATGGCTATCGAGCGCGGCTTTCTCCGCTGTCACACGTACTTCCATCGCATAACCAATTTCTTTAGGCTCTAGCGCAGCAATTGAACGGCCAGCGGCAATATCAAACTGCGCGCTAACGATATCGATACCTGATGTCGCTTCAGTCACCGGATGTTCAACCTGCAGACGCGTGTTCATCTCCATGAAGTAAACTTCGTTGGCATCTAAGTTGTAAATGAACTCAACAGTACCAGCACCCATGTAATCGGTCGCGTCCCCTAACGCACGGGTATAATCCAATACACGCTTCTTAAGGTCTTCTGGCAACATAGTTGAGCCAGATTCTTCAACTACTTTCTGGTTGTTACGTTGAACTGAACAGTCACGTATGCCCAATACTTTACTGTTGCCAAACTTATCACGCAGTAATTGCACTTCGATATGGCGCAGTGACGTTACATACTTTTCTAAGTACAAATCACCGTTACCAAATGCCGCTGCCGCTTCGGTGGCGGTTTTTTGGAAATAGCCAATCATGTCTTCAGGACGTTTCACCACCTGAATACCTTTACCGCCACCACCTTGTACCGCTTTAAGCAGTACTGGATAGCCGATTTCGCTCGCCACGTTCACAGCTTGCTCAGCATTGGTCAGAATGCCGTGGGATCCTGGTACAACAGGTACGTTTTGCGATTGTGATGTCTTAATCGCGTTTGACTTGTTGCCCATCGTCGTCATTGAATGCACGCTAGGACCGACAAAGTTGACGCCATTATTCACACACAAGGCGGCAAACTGTGGGCTTTCTGATAAGAAACCGATACCTGGATGCAAGGCATCCACTTGTTCATATTCAGCGACTTTCAGCACTGAGTATGCGTTCAAGTAACTTTCGTCCGAGGTGTTACCCCCTAAACAAACTAACTTGTCGGTGTCTTTTAACATGTCCGCAGGGACGGATGTCATATCAGGATCAGATGCCACTAATACCACATTGATATTATTGTCGTGAGCCTTACGAATAAGTTTGACTGCTGTACAACCACGAGCATGAACCAACACTTTATTAATTGGCTTCATTAATTTACGTGGATCGTTTTGCACTATCACTTCTTCTTCAACGGTCGCTTCAACCACTAAGGTCGACAGTGCATTGATGATGACGTCATTAATTTTGACCGTAGGCATTGGCATCAGAGGATCGATACCCGCTAACTGGCCATCTAAAGTATCGCTAAACGGGTTATGCACTAGACTCGCCATCGCCCCTGGGACTTTTGACAAATAGTTAGACAGAGTCGCTGTTGACGGTAAGTAAGCTGGCACCACCATTTGCCCTGCGAACGGCATGTTAGTACCAGACAGGTAGTAAGTTTGCACCAATGGGTGAGTCACGAAACTCGCCTGCGCCCCACCGGTACAGTCACCGAAACCAAACATCAATACTGGCAATTCGTTATCACGAATAAAACGGGTAATACGATCGTTGACGACAGCCATAGAGAACAGCGCAGCGGCACCTTCTTTAGTCTGCATCCCCCCTGAGCTAATAAAACAGACAACGGGTAATTTACGTTTCGCACATTCAATCAATAATGCGGAAAACTTCTCGGCGCTAGCCATATCAAATGCGCCGGCTTGGAATGCCGTGTTAGAAACAGCCAGCCCCACACGTATTTTTTGACCTTTTTCTTTAAAGTCAGCAATACCCGTAATCAAACCGCAAGGACGAATACCTTTATCGATGGCATCTTCGATTGACAGCCTAAAACCTGGGAAGTTCAACAGGTTAGCTGACATTTTATCGTTATTGATCTCATCAAAACGGGTGAAAAACTGTTTCACCACATTTTCCCAAGTCATGTTGCCTTTACGTTTTTCATCACGCAGCACTTTTTGGATTAACAGATCTTGATAAACCATGGTCAAGCGGTTCCAGAAATCCTTCCGGCGCCCAAGTCGCACAGGGTTGATCGCACCAGTGTACTTAGTGGTATCGCTTTCGATAGCGAAATACTCCGGCAATAAGCGTTCAAAGAAGTATGTCAGTACCACAAATAGACTGTCGTTCAGTTGCGGGAACCCCACACTCTTCCACTGTTCTACTCGCACCAACAAATCGGCGCGGTTCGATTGGCCCATAAAGTACTTAAGCCAGTTATAGAACTTAGCTTTATCGCTCGAAGTATCTTGGGTCGACAATGCATGGTCGATTGACTTGTGCAACAGATTGTTCACTGAGTTACGTGACAAACTCTTTGACATCATGGCTTCTTTAGCGATTGACGCTAAACTGCCCACAACGTTGTCGTACAAGGCATTGAAAATTAGAATGTTATGGCATTGCCAAATAAAGTCTTCACGCAGTTCTTCATTGACCACCACGTCCAGCACTGTCAACTGATTCAGCTCAGGCCATTTAGCTTGAGTCACAGATTTTGGCAAACTTTCTAAGTGCTGAATGAGCCCTTTGAAGTTGTTAGCCGCATTGCTTTTCCAACGGTGATACAAAGACCAGCTGATGTTAAATAACAGCGCCTTACGTGCTTTTTTGTAGTTCTCCTTTGGTTCACCCAAAATCAAACGCGTCAGCATGTTACGCTCAGTAGACACTTCGCTGCGCTTAGCGACAAAATTAGTCCACAATTTATTGAGTTCTTCGTCATACACCAGTTTATCCGGACTGGATAACCAAGCTTGGAACACACGGTCTTGTTCCTGTTGGATACGTGCCAACAGATCACCTTCTGGCACGCTAGCACGGGACAGACGACCATATTGCTCTTGAGAAATAGAATGGATACGGCTACGCAGCGTTAAATATCGCAAATAACGATAGGCGCTTCCGAACACGTTATGATGATTGGTTGGGCTGGTTGCCACGGCCAATTCCGCGTTCAGTTCCAAAGCCATCAAGTTTTTAGATGGATTCAGAAAACGAGTTAAGCTGCGATCATAATGTTCACGTAAATCTTTAGATTCACGCACAAAATTCATCGCTGCGCGCTCAACCGCGTCTACGCTGCTAATAATAGCGCGGCGCAGATTGTGCTGACGCTCATCGCGATCGCCTGGTGAAAAGTCGATGATACCGTCGATACAACCTGACGTATAAAGCTCTTCTGGCGATACACCCACAGATTTCGCACATTCTTGCCACGATAAGTTGTACTTACGGGCAATACTTTGCAAGCCTTGTGGTTGAATCGTATTGAAAATACCGTCACGCAACGACAACAGAATGTTTGCCGCCGCTAATGGAATCGCACCGCCAGAATAACCAGCACCAATGACGATACCGACTGTGGGTACATCAACATTCGCGCTTTCGGCGATAGCTTTAGAAATGGAATGCGCTTGGTTTTGGCTGTTAGCGATTTCGCCAGCATCCGCCCCTGGGGTGTCAATTAAATAAATAATAGGCATAGACAATTCGGCAAAATGACGAATTGCTTTACAAGCGGCGTAATGATGCTCAGGCATCCAAGCACCGTTTGCAGCAGTGCGTTCTTGGGCAATAAAGCCGATACGACGAGTGCGTGAACCAAAATTCAACTCGACCTCAGCACTGTAAAAAGAGCCCAAGTGAGTTTCCGTAATCAACCGACCTTTAAGATCGGCAATGATACGTTTTGCACCAGGACGCCCTTTATCTTGGGTCGGCTGGATCACTTTAGCAACGTAACCATCGACATCTAACGATGCCAAGTCTTTTAAGTTTGCTTGAATAGCATCTTCATTTAAAAGACCTTTAATTTCTTCCGATAAACTCTGCTTACTGTGCTTAGGAAACAGAGAAAAATCCTTTGCCAAATGCTCGGCTTGTAAAAAAAGCGGATCGGGCGTTTGGGCTTGAGTCATGTGTGTGGGCTGATTATTGCTGGTCATCAAAAGATCCTCTGCTTAGCCTCTGAAAATTTTTAGCCAATAAATATAACTTTGTTATCCCGTCTAATGCCATTAAACTGCATGGGACGCTTTGTTCCAAATATGAGACAGTGAGAGAAACATGCCAGATTTAAACGGTATGATGCTATTTGCAGCCGTAGTGAGAGCGAAAGGATTCTCCCAAGCTGCACGTGAAACCGGCCACCCAAAATCCACCATAAGTCGTAAAATTGCACAACTAGAAGAACAACTTGGCGTGCGGTTATTGCAGCGCGATACCCGTAATTTGAGTTTGACCCAAGTCGGAGCACTCTTTTATCAACACTGTGATTCGATACGCAATGAGGTCGAAGCAGCTAAGGCGGTGATCGAGAATACCCACGATGATGTGTCAGGATCATTGCGGATTGCGATCCCTGTGTCATTTAGCCAAGAACTGATCGCTAACCTCTGTAGCGGATTTATGCGTTTATACCCCAATGTTGAATTGGATGTCCAGTTTACCGACAACGATATTGGTTTAGTCGGAGAAGGATATGACATCGCAATCAAATATGGCCCGCTGCAATCATCCGACTTAGTCGCAAGGTTACTGTTTGAACGCCAACCCATTTTAGTCGCAAGCCCTAGTTACTTAAAACTCAAAGGTACACCTGCTACCCCAAAAGAACTCAGTCAGCATAGTGGTATTTTGCTAGGAACATCACGATCAGCCCCCATTTGGCCTTTGGGTAAAGGCTCGCGTAAAACCATGGCGAACTTCCAACGTAAAGTGCGGGTGAATAGCCCGGTCATGGTGAAGCAATTAGCCATGGATGATTTTGGCATCGCCATGTTATCTAATTCTGCTTGTAAAACAGAACTCGCCAATGGACAACTCGTGCCGATCCTACAGGAATGGCCGATTGAACCTTTTAAAGTTTATGGGGTTTATTCGAGTAGACGCCAACTTGCAACCAATATTAGCGTCTTCTTGGATTTCTTCGTAAAACGCTTTAGCAGCCAAGAAAGCCTACAATCTATGATGAGTTAACAATCGTTAAGCGCCAATGTATGAATACAGACTAAGGAATTACATGTTGCCGCTTTAAGGCTTATTTGGTGATGGCTTGGCGTAACGGCAAGTTTTTAGCAGTGGTAATATCCATATTCATGGAAAAAAACCACACATTATCATCGAGTTCAACCCAACCTACCCATCAGCCAACGCTTGACTCTGCTCTAACTGCATAACCGGTTTTCGCACGGATAATATAGTCAGAATTCACTTCAGTAAGCATGGCTTGCTTAACAATACGTAAACTGCGCTCAGAAGCGTGTATCTTGTTGTGATAAAACTTACGTAGGAAATCGATTTGCTCCGTAGCCGAAATTCGTATGCCGCCATCTAACCAAAAGCTATCCAAATGTCCCGACATATCCTCATTATCATCATCAAACGAGGCGATCATCTTCAACATACGCGCCTCACCAATTTGGCGAGCAAACTCTTGGTAGACGGTTACAACCGAATACTTCATTGCAGTAATAAGGTTATGATCACGATTCCAGGTTGCGATATCTCGACTTTTACCATCCTACTTAAAGACTTGATGCTCATTCTTCACCACGCCAAGCTCTAGCGCGATCAAACTGTTAGGAATGTTAAACGTCTATGCAGGTAAAAAACCTTGATTGGCGCGTTTAAGATTATGAGTAAATCCCTGTTGCTTGTTTTCACTCCATAACACCACGACGCCTTTAGTTTGGTGCTGAGTAAAACTGGCATCCCGACTGCGGTTTTTTGCCACTCCTTAGCTGTAGTAGATGCAAAAGTCGGCGCCACTAAGCTTGAGGACACTAAAACTAAGCTTGACGATACTAAAATAGAGGACATCACCAGCACAGCCGATATGGTGAACAAGCCCATACAGTCTCCTTGTAGAAAAACAAACAATCTAATGAATTAAAAAGCGCTTAAGGCTACCACTGAGTGTTTTGACAAACCCTAGCAATGTGCAGTTCCATTGTGATAAAAAAAACGGCAAACGAGACCCAATGACCCCCTCGCAGTGAGATTGATGCCAGTGCCACATGTTTTATGATAGAAGATATAGGCATAAGGTGATGATCATTGAGCTTAACTTTATTACCTTCCGCTTGTAGTGCATACTTTTTGGTATATACCAAAGCAACCTGAAGATACAGGATTCAGCGGGCTGTTATTGACGTCATAGCAACGTGCTTTAGGCAAGACTATTAATATAAGCACCTATCCTCACGACAACATAATCATCCTATCCAATGAATAGTGTCTAATAACGACAGGGAAACCAAACATGTTGAAGCCAGTGTTAACACTCATCCTCACCACCAGCTTAATCAGTACAGCCAGTGCAGTGCAATTATTTGGTGATGTTGAAGTTTCCCGCCTAGCAACAGCCAAAAAAACCATAGGCGACGTCGCCACTCGCTATCAAGCACTTGACGATGGCCTGACACGGCTGAGCGCAAAGAAAAACGAAGTCGATGCGACCCAATTAGCAGCGCGCCAAGGACACCGATTATGGCAGCAGGCGGTACGCGATGTGCAGTCAGGGCATTTTGACGACCGACCTTTATACTGGGCTCGCCTTGCCATGCTTAATAGTCTACAAACCACCAGCGCCAACTTTAAAATGGCTGATTGGCAACAAGACATATTAATGAGTGCAGTTGAAAAGGCCTCGCGGGGGTTTAGCGATATTCAATATGGTGATGATGTCCAAATCAAAATATTCCTCACGGGTTTCGATCCTTTCTTCCTCGACCAAGATATCAGCCAGAGTAATCCTTCCGGTTTAGTTGCCCTCGCCTTGGATGGTTTTCGCTTTGAGGTTAAGGGTAAAATGGCGCAAATCGAAACAGCTATGATACCAGTGCGGTTTGCTGATTTTGATCAAGGGCTTATCGAGGCACTACTGAGCCCCATTTATCGCGATCCTAAAACCCAATTAGTGCTCACCGTTAGCATGGGCCGAACTGATTTTGATCTCGAACGCTTCCCCGCTAGGCAGCGCAGTGCTGCCGCGCCAGATAACCAAAACGTACTGACAGGCGCAACGAAAACAGCCCCGATAGCCCCAAAGCTTAATGGTAAAGATTTTATCGGCCCTGAATTTGTGGAATTTTCCCTGCCCGTTACTGCGATGCAAGTTAAAGATGGCCAATGGAAAGTCAATGATAACCACACTGTCGCAACCCTTGCTCGCGGCGAGTTTAGCGCAACGTCATTAAGCGAACTGCAAAACGAAACCTCGGTCGAAGGCTCTGGTGGTGGTTATCTTTCTAATGAAATTTCCTATCGTGCTATTGTGTTGCAGCAAAAGTTTACTCGCCGCGCCAAAGTAGGCCACATTCACACCCCAAGAGTCAAAGGCCATGACGCTGATACCGAGCAAGCGATAGTTGAACAAGTGCGCACTATGGTGATGCAAGCAGCGGCGAGTTTATGACCAAGCCATGCTGGCTGAAACTGGCATTGTCAGATAGCGTTCGCTATGATGCGAACGCTGAGTATTGGCTTAATCACCGATAATGGTTAAGCACTCAACTTTATCTTTAACCGAGAAGAATCTTTAATCGACGAGATCCAACGCTAATCCTATGCTTAAACCCGCTGATTTACTCAATGCCTTACGCCGTCGCAGCAGTGAAGCGCTCGCCCCGCTGACAAAATCGACGTACGCAGTCTTAGGCCAAAGCCAAGATAAGTCGCAGGTGATAACGCGTCCACCAGCACCCAATCCGGCTCCAGCTGCGGCGCATATTTTTACCGGTTCATCACGCCCACTCTCGTCACTGCAAATTCAAGTACTAGAACGAATTGATGCCTGTTACCAAGAGGCCGAGATAGCGCTTAAGCGCGCGTTTCCGCGCCCAACAACTCAATTTAGCCTCAGGGGCAAGAGCGCGGGTACGGCCCACCTGCAGCAGAATCGATTGCGATTCAATCCGGTGTTGCTGCGCGAAAACAGTGAGGCATTTCTGACGGATGTCGTCCCCCACGAAATTTGTCATTTACTGTGTTTTCAGCTTTTTGGCAAAACCAAACCTCACGGTAAAGAATGGCAGTCTTTGATGTTCACTCTATTTAAAGTCAATCCGAGTACCACACATAGCTTTAATACCGCATCAGTTACGGGTCGCGATGTTGAGTATCGCTGCGCCTGTGGACCCATTCGATTGAGTATTCGTCGCCATAACAAGGTGCTACGCGGTGAAAGTCGTTATCTATGCAAACGCTGCAAGACCCATTTAACAGCAGTTTAATGTAGTCTTGGCTTAAGCACTTTAGCTCCCCCCCTAAGTACGACTCAATTTGCATAAGCCGCGGTATTTACCTTACCATCACGCCATAAAGACGAGCCAAAGGCTCGCGTAGTGTTTGTTATTTTGGGATATATTTTGAACAAAGCTTCTTTTAACCGTTACTTCGCGGAGACGATTACTGTGCCTCATCACTTGGGCGGCGACCTTATCCTTGCCCGCAAGTGCCTTAGTGTCACATTCCAGCAGTTTCAGCCAAGCGAAAACCAAGTCACAGGCACTCTACGCAGGTAGTCGCCAAGGTACGCTGCCCGCAGTTAGCTTTTATTGTGGCTGTGACATTCAAATTAAAGGCAAATCATGGAAGCCCGATCTCGCTAGCTGTGGTTATCAAGTCCGTAAACAAGAAGCCCGCGCCAACCGAATCGAGTGGGAACACATAGTCCCCGCCTGGGAGTTTGGCCATCAACTCCAATGCTGGCAAAAGGGCGGTCGTAAAAACTGCGCGACTAACAGCAATGAATTTAATAAGATGGAGGCAGATATGCATAACTTGGTGCCCGCTAATACCCGCGGAAAGATAGCCAGAACCTACCTCTATATGCAACAGACCTACGGTCTTCAAATCGCCTCTAGTCAATTAAAATTGTTTAAAGCATGGGATAAAACCTATCCAGTTGATACTATTGAGTGCAAACGTGATAACGCCATAGCGCAAAAACAAGGTAACCATAATCCCTTTGTGCAGCATGCCTGCAATGCGCCACCACAGCGTCAACAATTAGCCGAGTAAGGTCGACAATGAGAGTCCCAAGAATTTATCAACCTCAGCCATTAACCATCAATCAACCGCTGAACTTAGACGACGATGGCGCTGCCCATATCGGCAAGGTGCTGCGCATGGGCAACGGCGAACATATCAGTCTATTTAATGGCGATGGCAATGATTATCTTGCTGAAATTATTGATGCCGGTAAGAAGCATGTCACAGTAAAACTGCTCTCCTGTGAGGCCAATTTATCTGAATCGCCACTCAACTTGCACTTAGGCCAAGTGATTTCCCGTGGCGATAGAATGGAGTTCACCATTCAAAAATCGGTCGAACTTGGCGTTAACACCATTACGCGTAATGGTGTTAACGCCAAGTTCGAC
>JBOFUF010000258.1:0-1502 GCA_051652445.1 Shewanella sp. | reverse complement strand
AAGGGCGAGGCAATTTCCAATATTATTCCTCGGAGCGTAATGCTCAAGCCCTCTATCATTTACGGCTTGAGGCCGATTTACGCAAAGCCATAGAACGGCAAGAGTTCGAGCTTTATTACCAGCCGCAAATTGATATTTTACGTAACGATAAGCTCATAGGCATGGAGGCATTAATTCGCTGGAAACATCCGCAAGACGGATTTATTCGCCCCGATATTTTCATTAAAGTTGCTGAGGCTTGCGGTTTAATTGTTGATATTGACCGTTGGGTATTAAGACAAGCCTGTGTGCAGGGGGCCAATTGGACTAAGCGCTATGGCTCGGGCTTTAAGTTGTCGGTTAATATTTCGGCGGTGCATTTTAGGCAGCCAGATTTTATTGAAGATATCCAAAGAATTTTACAAGAAACCCAAATGCCAACAGCATCTTTAGGATTAGAAATCACCGAAGGCGTATTGATGAAGGAGTTGCATGTCGCTAAAGACCATCTTACTCGATTGAAATCTTTGGGGATCGAGGTTGCCATCGATGACTTTGGTACTGGGTATTCTTCACTTGCTTATTTGCGTAATTTTGAGGTCAATACTCTAAAAATTGATCGCTCCTTTTTGATTGATATCGCCACTAATACCGCAGATCAGGCGATTGTGAGCAGTATTATTGAATTAGCCCGTAACCTTAAATTAAATGTGGTTGCTGAAGGGATTGAGACGGTTGAGCAGTTAGAGCAAGTCTTTAGCCGTGGCTGTTATATTATTCAAGGGTATTATTTTGCTAAACCTATGTGCGTTGATGATTTTGAGCGCTATTTAGAGACAGATAACAAAATCGTCTCTATTGATCATTAAGCTAGAAACATAGTCTATTATTCGCTCGCGAATATTTAATATTTGTACAGCTGATGGGCAATCGTCTGCACGATATAAGCCAGTGAGCTTGAGATGTAAACGTTATCGTCTTCAGTGGTGATGGATATTTTGTTTAGCGGTTTATTCAATTAAACTTCATCTGTTTGTATAAAGAGTACACAAACTTATCACTAGTCGGTCCAGATAAAATATGACTGACGGTTAAATCGATAAGTTTGTTAATATAACTCGGATTTTTATCCCATAAAAAGTAGCCTCACATGATGCGTCAACTACTCGCTTCTATTATTTTGTGTTTGTGTGTTACCCCGTCTTTGGCTGCAGAGCGCCTTAAAATTGGTGTCGTACTCAGTGGTGGTGGTGCTAAAGGCGCCGCTCACGTGGGCGTGCTCAAAATATTAGAAGAACATAACATCCCCGTTGATTACATCGCGGGCACCAGCATAGGCGCCTATGTCGCTGGCATGTATTCACTGGGTTACAGTGCGAGTGAAGTGGAAGCTATCATGATGGGGGTCAACTGGGACAGTGGCTACTCGGACACCATACCGCGCAATATTTTGAGTTACAGGGATAAACAGTTACGCGACCGTTACAATATTCCGTTAAACATTGGCTATAACGAAGGCCAAG
>JBOFUF010000257.1:0-6609 GCA_051652445.1 Shewanella sp. | reverse complement strand
GAACTGACCGATTACTGTGAACACTTAGAGAAGCGACGACGGCACTTTGCTAAATGCTGCGACCACCTCAAAGCAGGCTGACTTTAAGTTTATTCATCGGCTTTCCCTTTCAAAACAGCCAACCAGACAATGGCTTGGGAGACGCTTGCTAAAAAATCACCATTTTTCAGTTAAATAGCACAATTTAGCCCATCATCAATTTGAATCCTACCTTGTCAGCCTTTTAGCGGCTAAGTGATTTTTTCGTTACTTAAAGGCAAACCGAAAGTGCATTATCTTGTTGTTTTATATTGGGTTGCCATTTATTTTCTGCGAACACTTAGAGAAGCGACGCCGGCACTTTGCTAAATGCTGCCAGCACCTCAAAGCAGGCTGACTTCAAGTTTATTCATCGGCTTTCCCTTTCAAAACAGCTAACCAGACAATGGCTTGGGTGACGCTTGCTAAAAATCACTATTTTTCAGTTAAATAGCACAATTTAGCCCATCATCAATTTGAATCCTACCTTGACAGCCTTTTAGCGGCTAAGTGATTGTTTCGTTACTTAAAGGCAAACCGAAAGTGCATTATCTTGTTGTTTTATATTGGGTGGCCATTTATTTTATGAACTCATTATATTGGGTGGCCATTTATTTTTATTTATTTTTTGTTATTTATTTTTTGATGAACTCAATCAGGCATTGCTCTATGGTGGCATCGGGGCGTGTAAAACAGATTTATCAAACCTATGGTTTAGCCGCGGAAGTCGAATAGGCAAACAAAAACGGCCAATCAGATTGGCCGTTGTCATAAGCTCGCTGTTTGCGCTAAAGCTTAACGGTAAAACGCTTCAACGGTGCCTTTTACTGTGAGTAAAAGAGGTTGGCCGCGACGGTCTAAAGATTTGCTTGGTACTTTTACCCAACCTTCACTGATGCAATATTCTTCGACATCAAAACGCTCTTTGCCGTTGAGTTTAATACCGATATCGTGCTCGAAAATTTCTGCCACATGGTGAGGGCTACGTGGGTTAACAGAAAGGCGATCCGGTAAGCTTGGTTGTGCTGTAGTGTCGTTCATAGTAGTGGTCTGTCGTTAATAGTGAAAAAATTCGTGCGCTATTGTAGGCAATACAGGCGGTATGCTCAAGAAGTTAACAGCGGCAACGATTGTTAGATACCCTCGCTTAGTTAGTTCGAGATAGCAATCGCCTTAAATGGGTCGCAATGGGCTTTGATGACGAGTGCCAATAGTGCGGTGATTGCCAATAGTGAGTGTTAAGCCAGCGGAGCGAGGTGAGTGCTAGGCGATCGTCGAGATTGGCGGGTTTGTGATATGGCGGCCAACTTGGCTTGGGGCAGGGGATACTTTCGTAATCAATCAAGGCAGAGTAGACTTTTGCGCATTGCATTTGGCGTTAGGCTTTCATTCTTACCGTGATGAACGACAACATTACTATCTCGCTGCCCGCGCTGATCCATCGAATTGGGCGGGAGGCGGTTAAACAAGCTCAAGCGATTGCAACCCAATATGATTGCGAGCTTAAGCGTGTGCGGCGCTCGAGACATTGGTGCATGGTGGGCAAGGCGCTCAAGATCCAATCCTGCAGTGCGCATTTACAAGCCGAGCCGCTATTGGTGGCAGATGGAGCATTTGGTTATCTTATTAAAAAGCTTGAGTCAGCTTTGCTACAGCATGCAGACAAACTTGAACCCTTAGACGCTAAGCTGATTCGGCTTATCACCGACAACCCTGCGATGACCTTAGGTGAGTTGATGCAACTGACTCAATGTACAATGACACAAGCCAGATTGGCACGTTTTCAAGCCGACTCTTGGTAGTTTGTCTGCTTAGTGCGTTCGCCTTGAAGGTTTATTTATCGGTTGTTGTTTCTAACATTTTTATTTGGTTTTCGATTTGCTCGGCTTCAGCGGTCAGCATTGAGTAGGATCGAATATCGCCTTTTCTCTGGGCATGCATCGCTTCTTCAAGCTTGGCGTTATATTGCTGAGTTAGTTTTTTTAAGGGATTTTTTTTAAATATTGAAAACATGGCAGCTTCTATTGGATTGGGAATTTGAACTTATATACGTAGGTCATGGGATTTAAGTTTCACTTTTTTTAAATTAAACGCAGCACTCATCATCCCGCCATCTCACCGTCACTGGCCTCAGTAAGACTGATACCTTATCGCTCCTATGCAGTACGCAAATGCGTGGTAATTGCCATTTTTACCGAGCAACGCATTGAATAATGCTAAATGCTAAATTGGCCGATGAGATTGCCTCAGTTCAGCGCTGCTTGCGACAGGGTATAGCTGTGATGACCAACTAAGATTTAAGGATGTTAACCTTTATATTGGTTAAGTAAGAGACTGAAACGCAGCTATAATTTGTTTTTGCAGAGGGTGTTACTCTGGGATTCATTGGTGTTTTGGTCTTTTTGTGGCTCAATCTAGGTACTCGCTTAAACTGGCTATTAAAATCGTCAAGCTCAGTCGCCAATGCCTTGATTGTGGTTTTTAATATAATTAACTCAAGACTAATGGGCTAAAAACACCGATAATTCCCCCCTTAATGACTCCTTACCAATGAAGTGCTTTGGTCGTTGGTCAGCAGCAGACTCGCCTATTTAGTGGAAATCATATTCAATGGAAATTAAAGTTAATTTTCTCGACAATCTTAGACTTGAAGCCAAGTTTGATGATTTTACCGTGACCTCCGATCAGCCAATCCGCTACAAAGGTGATGGTTCTGCCCCTAGTCCGTTTGATTATTTCTTAGCGTCGTCAGCCCTGTGCGCGGCCTATTTTGTGAAGGTATATTGTAAAGCCCGTGATATTCCAACGGATAATATTCGTCTATCGCAAAACAATATTGTCGATCCTGAAGATCGTTACCATCAGGTTTTTCAAATTCAGCTCGAGTTGCCCGAAGATATTTCGGAGAAAGATCGCGAAGGTATTTTGCGCTCGATTGACCGTTGTACTGTGAAAAAAGTGGTGCAAACGGGTCCAGAATTTAAGATTGAAACCGTTGCAAACTTAGACTCAGATGCCAATGCCATGTTGATGGGCCAGTCTGATGGGGCATCGAGCACCTTTATTCTGGGTAAAGATCTGCCATTAGAGCAGACTATTGCCAATATGACGGCCATGCTCGCCGATCTTGGCATGAAGATTGAGATCTCATCTTGGCGCAATATTGTGCCGAACGTGTGGTCACTGCATATTCGTGACGCCGCTTCGCCTATGTGCTTTACCAATGGTAAAGGCGCGACCAAAGAAAGCGCCTTGTGTTCGGCACTCGGCGAGTTTATTGAGCGATTAAATAACAACTTTTTCTATAATGATCAATTCTTTGGGACTGACATTGCCAATAGCGAATTTGTGCATTACCCCAATGAAAAGTGGTTTGCGTTAGCAGAAGACGATGCACTGCCCGCGGGGATTTTGGATGACTATTGTTTAGAGATTTATAACCCCGACGATGAGCTGTGCGGCTCGCATTTGATTGATACCAATTCGGGCAATACTAAGCGCGGCATTTGTGCGATTCCTTACACCCGTCAATCTGACGGTGAAACGGTTTACTTCCCGTCGAACCTGATTGAAAACTTGTTCTTAAGCAATGGCATGAGTGCGGGTAATAATCTGCAAGAAGCCCATGTGCAGTGCTTGTCAGAAATTTTTGAACGTGCAGTTAAACGCCAAATCATTGAGCAGGAAATTGTCCTGCCCGATGTGCCTATGTCTGTACTAGAAAAGTACCCAAGCATCCTCGCGGGTATTAACGGCTTAGAAGATCAAGGTTTCCCGGTTGTGGTTAAAGATGCCTCACTTGGCGGCCAGTTCCCTGTGATGTGCGTGACCCTGATGAACCCGAAAACCGGTGGTGTATTTGCCTCATTTGGCGCGCACCCAAGTTTTGAAGTGGCGTTAGAGCGCAGCCTAACTGAATTGCTGCAAGGTCGCAGTTTCGAAGGTTTAAACGATGTGCCAAAACCGACCTTTAACAGCATGGCGGTTAGCGAGCCAGAAAACTTTGTTGAGCACTTTATTGATTCAACAGGGGTGATTTCATGGCGCTTCTTTAGCAGTAAATTTGATTATGAATTCTGCGAATGGGATTTTTCTGGCAGCAGCGAAGAAGAAGCCAGCGGCCTGTTTGAGATCTTAGAAGCGTTAGGTAAAGAGGTGTATATTGCCGAGTTTACCGATTTAGGCGCATCGGTGTGCCGTATTTTAGTTCCTGATTACTCAGAAATTTATCCAGTTGATGACTTGATTTGGGATAACACTAACAAGGCGCTGGCCTACCGTGAAGATATCTTAAATCTGCATTCGCTCAGCACTAAGCAATTGGCTAATTTGGTCAACCGTTTAGAGGAAAGCCAACTCGATAATTACACGGATATCCGCACCTTAATCGGCATTGTATTTGATGAAAATACTGTGTGGGGTAAGTTGACGATTATAGAGCTTAAAATCCTGAGTTATTTGGCACTCGGTGCACACGAAGACGCGTTTGAGTTAGTGGGTGAGTTTCTGCAGTTTAACGACAATACCGTTAAACGCGGCCTGTTTTACCAAGCGATGAATGCTGTGCTGGAAGTGACCTTAGATGAAGAGTTAGAACTTGATGATTTTATCCATAACTTCAACCGTATGTTCGGTAAAGAAGTGATGGACAATGTTGTCGGCTCAGTCACAGGTAAAGTGCGTTTTTATGGCTTAACTAAGACCAGCATGCAGCTTGAAGGCATTGAGCCGCATTTACGATTGATTGAAAGTTATAAGAAGCTGCATCAAGCCCGTAAAGCCGCTAAAGACGCGAATTAATCCTCGCCAATAGGATGGATTACCGCGATTAAACATAAAAAGCGAACCTTAGGGGGCGCTTTTTAGTTTTAAATTGCTGTCGGCTGACCTTCAAGGTGGGAAAGCTGAGTGAGTTTTTAGCCCCTAATGGCTGTATCTTTGGTTAAGCCATGAATATAGTAAGATATCCTCGCGTCAAGGCTTGTTTATTGGCGTTTAACCACGTAAAAGAGGCTTTTTGGTGTACCTCTATGTACCCAGTGTTATGGAGTAATTGAATTTGGAACACTTAGTGTGGGAGCTCGATCCGGTATTAATTTCATTTATGGGATTAAAAATACATTGGTATGGCGTCTTATTTGCGGTAGCTATCACAGCCGGTTTTCAAGTGATGAAGCGGGTGTATATTAAGGAAAATCTCGATGTCGAGTCCCTCGATAATTTGCTGATTTATTGTGTGGTTGGCATTATCGTGGGCGCGCGTTTGGCCCATTGTATTTTTTACGATCCCGCTTATTACTTTGCGCATCCGCTTAAGATCTTGGCGATTTGGGAAGGCGGACTCGCCAGCCACGGTGGTGGTTTAGGCGCGATTCTGGCTTTGTATTATTACCAACGAAAACTGAAGCTGCCTTTCCTGTTTTTGCTCGACAGACTGGCGATAGCTACCGCCATTTTTGGCTTTTTTGTGCGTATGGCAAACTTCGCCAATTCAGAAATTTTAGGCGATCCCACGACTCAAGCTTGGGGAGTTATCTTTGCCCGTGTCGACATGTTGCCAAGACATCCAGCACAGCTTTATGAGGCTTTTGCCTATTTGGCTATCTTTATTGTGCTTTATGCTTTGTATCAATATACACAGATTAAACAACGGCATGGAGCGATTTTCGGCCTATTTCTGGTGTCGGTATTTAGTGCGCGAATTGCGATTGAGTCGATTAAAGTCAGCCAAGCGGCTTACTCTGAATCACTGCTAAGTGCGGGACAGCTGCTTAGCTTACCGTTTTTAGCTGTAGGTATAGTCTTGTTGTTCTTGGCGTATCGAAAGCCGCGCGCCTAAGTGTTAATGCGGTCTTTCTTAATACCATTGGTATAAGAGCAAGGCGTTAAAAAAGGCTTTCTATCCAGATAGAAAGCCTTTTTTATGGATTAATCATCAAAGAGGCTATCAGTCTTGTTTCACTACATTGGCCTTGTTTCACTGCATTGATCTTGTTTCACTGCATGGGTCATGCGAAGGGATCTGCAGCAAATATTGGCTGTGTTTTTGTTTGTTCCGTTTAGTTTTGCGTCTGCAACAGGGCGCGACACAGCTTAATAAAGTCCGATGAAGTGACGATGCCGATCACTTTTTTATCGACATCGACGACGGGCAAGCAGCCGAGTTTGTTTTCGATAAAATATTCCACCACCACCGTTAGGGGCTCGTCGAGTTAGTGGCAGATCTTAAGTACGCCAACTTAAAAGATCGCGGCTTTATGACGCTGACGTTCACGGCTGATGAGGTGCGCAGCGACGGGTATTATGTGGATACTATTTTGTCGAAGGATTTTCAAGGCGCAACGGCGCGTGGTTATCGTGCTAAGGCAAAAGTGGGCGAGTATGTGATTATGCCCATCGTTTAATGCGGTATTTGTGCGTTTTGTATAGGCCACCTCAGGGTGGCCTTTTTATTGTTTTGGCTTTAAAGGGCAAAATAAATGTCTGTTGTCACGCAAGTTGTTACTATTACTGCAGCACCGAGCACTTTTTTGGTATAAAATCCGCTCCCAAAATTCGGCGGCTGCCTACACTTGCTAAGCCAAAGCTGTT
>JBOFUF010000256.1:0-3962 GCA_051652445.1 Shewanella sp. | reverse complement strand
CGCGGCGCGGTTAACCGGCTCATCAAGGTTAACAGCAGGCTGAGTGTTGATCGCTTGAAAGGCATACACAGACACACCGCCCACCATCAGCGAGAGTGCAGTGAGCCATTTCCATGATCGCGAGCGCTGACTCGCGCCCTGATATTGCATTTGCTGTGGCGTAATATGACTGAGTTGGTGCCCCTGCTGGCGATTTTCCAGATCCTTAAGCATTTTATTGACCACACTCATGCCCAAGCCCCCCACGCAGGTAAGCGATCAATACCCACACTCCATAGCACTAGCGCAGCGGTAACCATCAAGATGGCAAGCAAGGCGGGCCATCTCAGCCACCGCCATCGCTGCTGGCTGGCATCTTGAGTATCGATAATGGCAGCGCGCACATGGCGGTCGAGTACCCGAGTGGCACCTTCGCCAAAACTGAGTAATAGCGCTTTATGAGTGAGAATATTAATCAAACGGGGAATACCTCGAGACGCTTGGGCTATCCTACGGGTGAGAATCGGGCTTAACAAGGGCTCACCGGCACGACCAGCAATGGCTAAGCGGTGGCGAATATAGGCGTAGGTTTCATCATGGGTGAGCGGCCTAAGAGTGTAACTAAACGTGATCCTTTGGCGTAACTGCCTAAATTCTTTTCGATTTAACCTGTCATCCAGTTCAGGCTGGCCAAATAACACCACTTGGATTAACTTACGACTTTCGGTTTCAAGATTGGTAAATAACCGCAGAGCCTCGAGGCTGTCGTCGGGCAGCGCTTGTGCTTCATCGAGCACGAGCACCACAGCATTGCCATCAGCACTGAGGGCGATGAGTTGCTGCTGAATAAGCCCAGTTAACTGCTGCTGATCAATTTCTTTGCTGTAGGCTAGCCCCAGCTCATTGGCCACCGCCCAGCGTAGCTCCGCTGGGGTCAAATAAGGGTTAGGCAAATAAGCACTATGAAAGCCACGGGGTAATTCGTTCAGTAGCTTACGGCATATCAATGTTTTGCCTGTGCCCACTTCACCGGTGACCTTGATAAAGCCTTCCCCCGTTTGCAATGCCATTTGTAGCACTTGCAAGGCTTCCACGTGCGGCGCTAAACCGAAAAAAAATTCGGTATTAGGCGTTAATGAGAATGGGGTTTGGCTTAGGCCAAAATGCTTCAAATACATAGAAGCTTATTGAGTCTCCGGATACCAACGGTCAAGCAGCGCCTTAGAGCGCTCTAGCTCGGTTTTCCAAGTATCATTGCCGACCACAGTGGGCTTGAGCAAAATGATCAGCTCGGTTTTCTTTTTTTGTCGATTGCGACTAGTAAACAATTCGCCAAAATAGGGAATATCCCCCAGCAAGGGCACTTTAGAGACGATTTCAACATTGTCACTCTTCATCAAGCCACCGATCACCACCACATCGCCTGATGCCGCACGGATCACGGTATCGGATTCGCGGATCTCACTTTGTGCCAACGGTAATTCTAATGACTCATTACTGATCTTAATGCCTTTGGTTTGTTCTTTTACATCGATAACAGACGGGTGCACATGCAGCAACACATTGCCATCTTTATCAATTTGTGGGGTTACGTCTAAGGCGATACCGGAGAAAAACGGCGTTAATTGCACCTGAGGCGTCGTGACAGGAGTGGTTCCAGCCACAGTGGTGGAAGATACGTCAGTGACAAAATACTCATCCGTACCGACTTTGATCACCGCTTTTTGATTATTAGAGGCCGTCACTCTTGGGCTTGATAGCACATCCACATCGCCCTGAGTATTTAACAGGTTGATCATGGCTGAAAAGTCAGAGCCTTTAAAACTTAAGGTGGTCACGCCACCCAACGTCGAGGTGATTTTATCACCTAATCCTGGTCCCGCTGAGGTGCCGACTTCAACCCCAGTATTGCCGCCTGCCAAAGCACTGCCCACCGCTGACCACTGGATCCCCTGCTGGTATCCATCGGAGAGGGTGACTTCTAAAATTTTTGCTTCGAGGATGACTTGCCGCTGCAAGTGGGTTTCGGCGGTGCTTAAAAAGCTACGCACTTGGCGCAATTCATTCGGAAACGCGCGCACTGTCACTAAGCCCGCCTGAGGCGTTACTACGACTTGGCGGCCCTGACCTGTGTCACCAATAATCGCCGTTAATGTCTCTTTTAAATCGCCCCAAAAATCAGTTTTGGTCCGTGAACGGATAAAAGTACCATTGGTATTGTCACTGCTACCATTGCTGGCATTATTGCCATTACTCGAATTACTGTTGCCGTTAGCGCTGCTGTTATTGTCGTTAGTATTACCACTATTACTGCTACTGCCATTGTTATTATCAGAAATCCGCCCTGAGCTGACCGAGGTCAGCGACAACCCCTCCCGCTCCATATACAGGTAATTTAATGGGAAGGTTTCAGTGCGCATACCCGCGGGAAACACGCGTAAAATGCGACCTTCACGGCTGACTTCGTAACCGTAGATATCTTCTACCACGCGAATCGCTTCCGTTAATGTGACCCCTTTAAGCGAGAGCGAAATCGATCCTTGTACATCTGGGTGCACTGCCACGCTGAGCGGCGTGCCTTGCACTAAGCTTGGAAAAAACACCTTAGCATCCACATCCTGCGCTGAAACATCAATACGGCGCTCGGCTTGTAATGGAGGGGTGAGATCGGTCAGTAATGTTTGAGAATTAAGCTCACGCTGCACGGCATCCGGCATCACCGCGGGCGGCGGCGTTACCGGCTTATTCATCGCTTGCATGGATGCGGTCAGCTCTGCCCTTGCCGTGTCAGGCTGCGGCCGATTAGGGGTTTGGCACGCCATCAGACAAAGTGAGAGCAGAGGTGTCAAATATTTAGTCGAGGTCATGTGAATTTTATTCCCTATCTCACTGTTATTGCTTGGAACAATACCAATTTCCGCCCATCAGACAGCACCACTGACGTAGGAGTAATGCGCACAAGGCTCACTCCTTGAATGCGGTCACCAACGGACAATATTTTATTATTAATAACGGCGTAAGCCGAGTTTTCGGAACGCACAATACTGTTAAGCACTAGGGCTTGTTTATCTGTTTGGGTGCCTAGGGATGAAACCTGATGGCCTTTGCCTGGCAAGGTGGGGTCGCGTAATGCTTGGGCTGTTGCGCTGGAGGCAAGGCACAGTAACAACATGAACATACCAGATTTAGTGACAGACTTAGTGACAGACTTAGTTAGCAACACTGATAAAGTCCTTATTGATACTCAGGGTATAAAGTTCGATCTCTATAGCACCTTTAGGGTGATGATCCACCTTATAATCGAGGCGCTTCCAATAGAGTTTGTCTGGCATAGCCTCAACCGCTTCAACAAATCGCAGCACGGAAAAGTAATCGCCCTCAAGCCGCATACGAATGCCATGACTGTACAAGTTGAGCTTGTTTTCATCACCCATTGCTAGCAGCGGCACCGGCGTAATAGAGGCAAACTGCAGCAAGGTGATGCCCTTTATTTGGCCGAGTAACTGGCTTAATAGCACCGGCATGTAGTCGGCAGGCACCATATCGACCATTTGTTCCGCCAATTGGGCGTCAATCAGTTGATTTTGCTGCTGCAACAAGGTTAATCGTTGCTGGTAATCTTGATTAGGATCCTGCGCTAAACGCTGCTGGTATAACGCTAACTGTTGCACCGAGAGTTGATTTTCCTGAGTGAGACCATTCACTCGCGTAGCGAGCGAATGGTAACGCTGCCACTGGGACTCTAACGGTAAATAGCCAAGCAGCGCGATCACCGCTAAGCTGGCAACGGCAATTAATCCGCGCTCACGCCGCGTTAAGCCATCAAATTTTTGGCCGATTTCGGTAAACCTCGCCTTCATTGCACAGGCTCCTTTGATACGTCGCTTTTCAAGGTGAAAGCCAGTGGCTTGCCCTCACCCCGGTCCATACTCATTGAGGAAAATGCCTGCCCTTTGAGCGTGCGCGTTGTTTTTAGCTTATCG
>JBOFUF010000255.1:0-3127 GCA_051652445.1 Shewanella sp. | reverse complement strand
TTTTTTAAGGCATTGATTGCACTGACGTAAATCTCGATTACGCCCCACTTCGTGAGATATCTCAGCGGTTAAAATTCCCGTTGGAATGGCGATAATTGAATACCCTATCAACATAGTTAAAGCCGCAATTGCCTGACCTAAGTCTGTTTTTGGGGTGATGTCGCCATAACCGACAGTGGTAATAGTCACAATCGTCCAGTAGACCGATTTAGGGATTGAAGTAAAACCATTATCGGGTCCTTCAACCTCATACATTACTGCACTGAGTACCATAACGATCAAACTCACCGAGAAGAAAAACAAAAAGACCTTACGACTCGACTGTATCATTGCCCTCAGTAGGATATTGCCTTCACTTAAGTAGCGCAGTAATTTGAGCACTCTGAAGATCCTGAATAATCTCAGTATCCGAATAACTAAGGTAAAGTTAGCGCCGGGGATCAATAACGCTAAATAACTTGGTAATACCGAGAGTAAATCGACGACACCATAAAAACTACGAGCATATAAAACAGGATGAGTCGCACAGTACAAACGTAGGCAATATTCAATGGTAAATATCACAGTAAAAACCCATTCGAGGGTCCGCAAAATCTGACCATATTCTTGATGGATGCCTTCAACAGTATCGAGAAACACCAGACCAACACTCAGTACTATGCACACCATTAAGACGATATCAAAATAGCGACCCGCTGGCGTATCTGTGCCAAAAATAATGGTACGCAATTGACGTTTTAACGGACTTTCAGATTCGATATTTTCAGACATACACACTCTTATTTCCTTGCAAAAAACGAAGTAACACAGGGATTACAGCATCAATATGCCATGAGTCTGCCATGCAATTGCACCTAGCTCAAAATTATCTACTCACAGCAGGATAAAATTGCGGTATGATGCCGAAAAAGTTAATAACCTGTGTTTATTTTCGAGGACTTCATGCGCGCCAAGCTACTTTCCACATTGACATGTTTCACTGTGACTATCGCGGCACTTGTTTCCCCCGTATTACATGCCTCAGCGATGGGTAAAGTGGATCTGGTCGTTGTCACCAAATCCGAATCCAAAATGGCATTATTACGTGATGGCAAAATACTCAAACAATATCGCATCGCCATGGGTGATTTACCCAAGGGACACAAATTAAAGGAAGGCGATCAACGCACACCACAGGGACGTTATATACTCGACTATAAAAAGTCCGACAGTGCCTTTTATAGATCGATTCACATTTCGTATCCTAATGAAGAAGATAAGCTTAGGGCCAAAGCCTTAGGCATTCGCCCTGGTGGGATGATTATGATCCACGGCCAAAATCCTAAGTCGTCCATGTCACCCGAAGAAGCCCAACGCTATAACTGGACCAACGGCTGTATCGCGATTACCAATGCCGAAATGGATGAAGTATGGAAAGTGGTCGATGCAGGCACACCGATTGAAATTTGGCCTTAACGTTAACCACTATGCTCGTAGCTGAACGCTATGCTAGTAGTTGACCGCTAAATAGAATAGCCACACCCCATCAAACACGCCCAATATTATGGGCGTGTTCATTTAACCCATTAGCGTATTGTTTCGCGGTTTTGTCCCCGACATTCTATTCAAAGGATAAAGCTAACCACAACCATCATCGCGAGGAGCCGTCATGTCCGCATCCCATGCATCAGAACCGCAAATAAGTCTTATTTATCAGCATTTAACTCAAAGTTGGGCAGGATTTGAAAGCCAAATTTTAGCGTTTCTCGACAGCTTAGACTTAGCCGATAAAGCACTTAACTGCGATCACGTTGCGCTTCGCGTCAATTCCATTGCCAGTGCCGATGCCCTACGCGACGCCTTTAGCCGCCAAGGTACCATCATTTCAAACAATATGATTAATGGCCGTACCATTCTGATCATCGAACTCGATACGCCACTCACGCTCGGTCAACTGAGTATTGCCTGCGTCGAACTGCCCTACCCCAGCGACACAGTGTATCCGCAAGAAGGCTGGGAACACATAGAGTTAGTCATTGATTCAAAAGCAAAAGATTGCGAAACCCTGACCAAAGACCTACTGGCCTTGTGCCCAAAGCTTAGCCCTTTACTACAGCCTGATACGGCTGCACTAAACTTAACCACACTAAAGTTAACCACATCAGACTTGGCTGCACTGGCTGGCATTAAGGTCAAAATGAGTTCACCCAAAGGGGATAAGGAACGTTTAGCCAATCCAACAATTGCCTTTAAACGCGCCGATGTGTGCATTAAAGTGCATCCCCATGGGATCAAAGCCGTGATTGCAAGTGAGCATGTTTAAACTGACTGACAATCAGATAACACCATTTAAGACGTATCACATCGCAGGACCCATCAAGCACGGATTATCTAGCCAACCAATGACTGAGATAGAAAAACAAAGGATCACCCATGAAACCACACAAAAATGAAGCGCAACTATTGAAGTTCGCCATGGAAATCGGTGTTGGATATGCCAAAAAACGCGGCTATGCCGACTTTGACAAAGGCATCTCACCCAAAGACAAAGTGGAATGTATTTACCGATTGTTGGTCACAGACAATTTGATCCAACCACTGGCGAAAGATAAAGAGGATGGGCCGAACATGAAACATAAACTAATATTGTGGATTACCCGCCAACTGCCCGCTGATCATCCACTGCTCAAGTGATCCCTTCACATTTGCTTAGAAAAAACCCAAAAAACGACATTTCTACGGGAATCATCATAAAATGGCGCATCATTGCGCCATTGTTGTCGACCAGATTGATGCTGTGAATCTAGCCCTTTTTAGCCGCGTTGTTGGCTTTCTCATTGGCCAGCACGGTTGCCATTGGCGGCACTATGGTCGTAGGATCGAGGCGCATTTGATACCAGTTCACTCGCCAATCTAAGTGCGGCCCATTCGCTCGACCCGTTGCGCCCACCTCAGCCACGGCTTGCCCTTGCTTAACCACTGCTCCCGCGTTGACGTACAGCTTACTCAAGTGCAAAAAACTCGAACTCACGCCATAACCATGGTCGATCACTATAGTCCCGCCCGAATAAAACATGTCAGGGACAGAGAGACTGATGACCCCATCGGCGGGGGCGACCACTACTGTGCCGGTTTTCGCCGCCACATC
>JBOFUF010000254.1:0-5291 GCA_051652445.1 Shewanella sp. | reverse complement strand
CACGTTTAGTTGAGATAAAGGTACAGTTGATGGTGCGCGGTACGGATGATGATGTGCTAACACAAAAACATATTCCACTGATTGAAGATGCACTTTTAACAACATTTAGTGGCGCAGATGTGCAAAAACTGAGTACCCAAGCGGGAAAAGATGAGTTGCGTCAGTTAGCACTCTTGAGTGTGCAGAATACCTTGCAGTCGATTACTGGCCGTAAAGTGGTCGAAAAAGTACTCTTTACTGGTTTTGTGATGCAATAATCCTTTAATTTCAGCACCAAGAGGCGAAGGCAACATAGTGAGTGATTTATTAAGCCAAGACGAAATTGATGCGCTACTGCATGGGGTTGATGACGTCGATGATGATATTGACGCTGTCGCAGAAGATGCGCGTTCTTACGACTTCTCTTCCCAGGACCGAATCGTTCGTGGGCGCATGCCAACGCTGGAAATCGTAAATGAGCGTTTTGCGCGGCATTTACGTATTAGCATGTTTAATATGATGCGCCGTGCGGCTGAAGTGTCGATTAACGGCGTGCAGATGCTCAAGTTTGGCGAGTACGTACATACACTATTTGTTCCTACTAGTTTGAATATGGTGCGTTTTAGCCCGCTTAAAGGCACCGCATTGATCACCATGGAAGCGCGGTTAGTATATATCCTAGTGGATAACTTCTTTGGTGGTGATGGCCGTTTTCATGCAAAAATTGAAGGTCGAGAATTTACGCCAACAGAAAGAAGAATTGTACAGTTATTGCTTAAAATAATATTTGAAGATTATAAAAATGCTTGGGCACCTGTCATGGATGTTGAGTTTGATTATTTGGATTCAGAAGTGAATCCTGCTATGGCAAATATCGTCAGCCCTACCGAAGTCGTGGTGATTAATTCGTTCCATATTGAAGTCGATGGAGGAGGGGGAGATTTTCATATCACTATGCCTTATTCGATGATTGAGCCGATTCGAGAACTGCTCGATGCAGGCGTGCAAAGTGACACACAAGACACCGACATGCGCTGGTCCCAAGCGCTGCACGATGAAATTATGGATGTGAAGGTGGGTTTCGACGCCAACATTGTTGAGCATGAATTAACGCTTAAAGATGTGATGAACTTTAAAGCAGGTGATATTATCCCGATTGAATTGCCGGAATATATTATGATGAAAATCGAGGGCTTACCGACATATCGTTGTAAAGTTGGTCGTTCTAGAGATAACCTTGCACTTAAAATATTTGAAAAAATTCCTCGGCCAGAAACGGCCAAGTCCGAGCTGCAATTGGTGACACGTAAAGGCAAAGCTCGCGATATATCAGCATTATAAGGTGAAGTGAGATGAGTACAGATGATACGGATGATTGGGCTGCAGCAATGGCAGAACAAGCGTTAGAAGAAGCCAGCGCGATTGAACTCGATGAATTAGTTGATGATTCAAGACCGATAACTAAAGCTGAAGCTGCAAAACTCGATACGATTCTGGATATCCCAGTGACCATTTCAATGGAAGTCGGTCGCAGTTACATCAGTATCCGTAACTTATTACAACTTAACCAAGGCTCTGTGGTTGAGTTAGATAGAGTCGCGGGAGAACCGCTTGATGTGATGGTTAACGGTACGCTTATTGCCCACGGAGAAGTAGTGGTGGTAAACGATAAGTTTGGTATTCGCTTAACGGATGTGATTAGTCAAACTGAGCGCATTAAAAAACTTAAATAATACGATTAAACCGTCGTTGGAACTTTACATGAGTACATCGGTAATACAGAGTTTAGTGGCAGCGGTTCAAGCGAGCGCCGATAGCCTCAGCGGCGAAGGCGCAGCCAATATGGCTTCAGCAGTGCCAGCAGTTTCAGCCGTTGCTGAGGCCTCTCAAGTTACCACCTTAGCCAGTATGCTAGGTGGCTTAATCTTGGTGTTAGTCTTTATTTTTGCGTTAGCTTATTTACTGAAAAGGTTTAATTTAGTTCCCTCGACCAATGGTGTTCTAAAAACCATTGCAGTGACTTCTCTTGGTCAAAAAGAGCGTATAGTGTTAGTTCAGCTGGGGGATCAGCAATACTTACTAGGGGTTAGCCCACAGCAGGTGAGTTTGATTGATAAGTTAGCTGAACCTATCCATATAGAGTCTGATTCGTTTTCGAGTCGACTGCGTCAGGCGAAATTAAAACAATGACAACACGTATCCTCGCGTTAGTTGGCTTAGTTATGTTGTTATTGATGCCGTCAGCATGGGCAGCTGATGGTGTGTTACCTGCAGTTACGGTAACCACAGGTCCCGATGGTTCGACCGAATACTCGATCACCATGCAGATTTTACTGTTGATGACGTCGCTGAGCTTTTTACCGGCGATGCTTATCATGTTGACTTCTTTCACCAGGATAATCATAGTCTTGTCGATATTGCGCCAAGCTATTGGACTGCAGCAGACCCCCTCGAATCAAGTGTTAATTGGCATGAGTTTGTTTATGACTTTTTTTATCATGGCGCCAGTATTTGACCGAATTTATGATGAAGGGGTGAAGCCCTATATCGAAGAGCAATTAACCTTGCAGCAAGCGTTCGATAAAGGTAAAGCGCCACTCAGAGGCTTTATGTTGGGCCAAGTAAGAACGACAGATTTAAAGACGTTTATTGAGATTTCTGGCTATAAAGATATTTCTTCACCCGAAGAAGCACCAATGAGTGTACTGATACCTGCCTTTATTACTAGCGAGTTAAAAACCGCATTTCAGATCGGCTTTATGTTATTTGTACCGTTTTTAGTACTTGATTTAGTGGTGGCGAGTATCTTAATGGCCATGGGGATGATGATGTTATCCCCTATGATAGTGTCGCTGCCATTTAAGATCATGTTGTTTGTGCTTGTCGATGGGTGGAGCTTAGTGCTCGGGACATTAGCAAATAGTTTTGGTTAGGCGAGCGGAGATATACTTATGAGCCCTGAAGCCCTTGTCGATATTTTCCGTGCAGCGCTTGCCGTCATTGTTTTAATCGTCTCTGCGGTGGTGTTGCCCGGACTGGGGATTGGTTTGATTGTGGCGGTATTCCAAGCGGCCACTTCCATTAATGAGCAAACGTTGAGTTTTTTACCGCGTTTACTGGTAACGCTGTTGGCGCTGATGTTTTTGGGGCACTGGCTCATTCAAACTATGATGGACTTATTTTTTGAAATGGTGAATCGCATTCCTCAAGTGATAGGCTAACGCGATGGAGCTGCTGTTCGATACCCTAATACAGACAATTACTGCTTATATTTGGCCATTGTTCCGAGTTGCGAGCATGTTGATGGTGATGGTGATATTTGGTGCGGCAACGCTACCCGCGCGAGTTCGTTTGCTGCTGGCAATGACGATTACTTTTGCTATTGCACCTGTGTTACCGCCGGTAGACAATGCGGATTTATTGTCCTTGAGTGCAGTATTTATCACACTTCAGCAGATTATGATTGGTGTTGCTATGGGGTTTGTCACGCAAATGGTGATTCAAACCTTTGTATTAACAGGGGAGATTATCGGTATGCAGACCAGTTTGGGCTTTGCTTCTATGGTTGATCCCGCTTCTGGCCAGCAAACACCGCTCATCGGTAACTTTTTCCTGTTGCTTGCCACCTTAATTTTTTTGGCGGTTGATGGCCATCTTCTGATGATCCGTATGCTGGTGGCGAGCTTTGAGACTTTGCCTATTTCTAACCAAGGCTTAACACTGACGAGTTACCGAGCTCTCGCTGATTGGGGAGCGTATATGTTTGGCGCAGCACTCACGATGTCGATATCTGCGATTACCGCTTTATTATTAGTTAACTTGGCCTTCGGGGTGATGACTCGCGCCGCGCCGCAATTAAATATCTTTTCCATAGGTTTTCCGATCACTATGATTGGTGGTCTGTTTATTCTGTGGTTAACCCTAACGCCTGTCATGGCGCATTTTGATGAGGTCTGGTCTGCAGCTCAACTATTGCTTTGCGATATGTTAGCGCTCCAATGTAACGCCGATGGCTTGAAATGACGGCATTAGGAGAAGCCCATGGCTGAAGAATCGAGTGGTGAACGCAGTGAGGAACCCACAGAGAGGCGTCTAGAGCAGGCGCGGGAAAAAGGCCAGATTGCGCGTTCGATAGAACTGGGTACTGCAGCAGTATTAATTTCGGCGGCCACCGGTTTTTACATGCTAGGTCCCGGTATTGCGACTGCACTCTCTCGGGTATTTGAGCAAGTATTGACCATGGAACGTGCACAAATCTATGATACCAATCAAATGGTTAACGTGTGGGGTGTTGTTGCCAGTGAAATTGCCTGGCCCCTGTCAAAAATAATGCTGTTGATTGCCTTTGTCGCATTTATGGGCAATATTTCCCTCGGCGGTATGAATTTCTCAACCAAAGCCATGATGCCAAAGGCCAGTAAAATGAGCCCGTTAGCAGGTTTTAAGCGCATGTTTGGGGTACATGCTGTCGTTGAGTTAACTAAAGGGATTGCTAAATTTTCAGTAGTGGCATTCTCCGCTTATTTCCTGTTAAGTTTCTACTTTAACGATATTTTACTGTTATCGAGTGGCCATCTGCCTGGTAATGTGTACTATGCGCTAGATCTACTTATGTGGATGTTTTTGATATTGTGCTGCTCTATTTTGCTGATAGTCGTCATAGATGCGCCTTATCAAATTTGGAATCACAATAAGCAACTTAAGATGACCAAGCAAGAAGTGATTGATGAATACAAAGATACCGAAGGTAAGCCTGAGGTCAAAGGGCGGATAAGGCAAATGCAACGAGAGTTGGCGCAGCGGCGTATGATGACTGAGGTGCCTAATGCTGATGTCATCGTCGTTAACCCTGAGCATTTTGCCGTAGCGATAAAGTATGATGTACAACGTTCAGCTGCGCCTTTTGTTATTGCTAAAGGAGTCGATGATGTCGCCTTTAAAATACGTGAGATTGCTCGCGCACATGATATTGCTATTGTCTCCGCGCCCCCGCTTGCGAGGGCGATTTACCATACCACTAAACTCGATCAGCAGATCCCTGAAGGATTGTTTACTGCAGTGGCGCAGATTTTAGCCTATGTATTTCAGTTGCGCCAATATCAAAAAGGACGCGGCCGCAAACCTATTCCGGTTCCGCTAAACCAACCTATACCTGATGAATTGAAATATTGATTTAGCAATATGCTGGTTTTGTCTATCTTTACTTTTTTATTGTATTATTTCTGCCTTTTATTTCTGCAATTTCGTGTCGGTCTCTTTATCATTCTCTGCTTAATTTTGTTGGCGTGTTTTTTGCTTTTAGTCATAACACG
>JBOFUF010000253.1:0-5630 GCA_051652445.1 Shewanella sp. | reverse complement strand
GCTAAGTATCAGGTGTTTATGGTCGCGGGGACTATACCGGCGCTGGCAGAGGATGGCCGTGTCTATAGTCGAAGTTATCTGTTTGATGATAAAGGTGATACTTTAGGGTATTACGATAAACTGCACCTCTTTGATGTGGATGTGGCTGACGGCACAGGGGTGTATCGCGAGAGCGAAACCTTCTGCCCGGGTGATCACATTAGTGTTATCGATACCCCTTTTGGCAAAATAGGCCTAGCCATCTGTTATGATTTACGCTTTCCTGACTTGTTTAGGGCCTTGCGCCTTGCCGGAGCCGACATTATCACTGTGCCGTCGGCTTTCACTAAAGTCACGGGGGAAGCCCATTGGCAAGTGCTGTTACAGGCAAGAGCCATTGAAACTCAATGCGTTATTCTCGCTGCAGCCCAGTGGGGAGCCCATAACGAAGGCAGTCGAGAAACCTGGGGACAGAGCATGATTGTCGGTCCTTGGGGCAATATTTTGGCGGAACGTAAAACCGGTACCGGTTGGGTACAGGCTGAGGTCGACTTAAGCGAACTGCACAGTATTCGCAGCAAAATGGCCGTTATGCGCCATAATCGTTTCCTTGCGCCAAGCTTGAAATAATGCGCAATACGGCATTGGCGAGCTTAAACGCTGGCATCGTCGTTGAGTTGATAGGCAGCATTAGCGCATAGAATTAGTACACTGAATTTACACTCAGAATATCACGATCCCTTTGGGTCAAAGAGAGCATAGATGCCATTTTTAGCACAAGTAGAACAAAGTTTATTAAAGACTGGGTTAGCGTTAGATGGCCTGCAAACTTACCTAAAAACGATACACCAGCACAAAATCGATTATTCCGATCTCTATTTTCAAGGCAGTCGCCACGAATCTTGGGTGCTAGAAGATGGCATCATTAAAGATGGGAGTTTCCATATCGAGCGTGGTGTGGGGGTACGGGCCATTAGCGGAGAAAAAACCGGTTTTGCCTATGCTGACGATATCACACCTGCGGCGTTAAGCGCGGCGGTGCAGGCCGCACGTGGCATTGCCATCGCGGGTGAACAGACTCAAGTTCACGCTTTTAAACGTCAAAAAGCATTGGCGTTATACGACAGCTTAGATCCCATAGCGGCGATGGAAGAAGTCAAAAAAATCAATCTATTGAAAGAAGCGGATGCGTTTATTCGCAGCCTAGATAGCCGTATTATTCAAGTGGTGGTTAGCCTTGCTGGTGTGCACGAAGAAATCCTTATTGCCGCGAGTGATGGCACGCTGGCAGCCGATATTCGCCCCTTGGTACGCTTTAATTGCAGCGTCATTTTAGAAGAAAACGGCAAACGCGAACGTGGCGGCGCGGGTGGCGGTGGTCGTCATGACTATGGCGTATTAATGGCAAGTGATGACACAGGGTTACCTATGTGTTTCGCCTTTGCCCGCGAAGCCGTGCGCCAAGCGCAGGTCAACCTCAATGCTATTGATGCTCCCGCGGGCGAAATGCCGGTGGTGTTAGGTAATGGCTGGCCCGGCGTATTGCTGCATGAAGCGGTTGGCCATGGATTAGAAGGCGACTTTAACCGTAAGGGCAGCAGTGCTTTTAGTGGCAAAGTCGGTCAACAGGTTGCATCTAAGTTAGTGACAGTGGTCGATGATGGCACCTTGCCCAATCGCCGCGGTTCACTCAGTATCGACGATGAAGGTGTGCAAACCCAAAGAACCGTGTTGATTGAAGACGGTATGTTAAAGGGTTACATCCAAGATAAACTCAATGCTCGCTTAATGGGCGTGGCGCCAACGGGTAACGGTCGCCGTGAATCTTACGCACATTTACCTATGCCGCGTATGACCAATACTTATATGACGGCGGGCGAGTCTGATCCCAGTGAGATCATCAAGTCGGTGAAGAAGGGCATTTATGCGCCTAATTTTGGCGGTGGCCAAGTGGATATCACTTCGGGTAAGTTTGTGTTTTCCGCATCCGAAGCTTATTTGATTGAAAATGGGGAAATCACCCATGCGATCAAGGGGGCGACATTAATCGGTAACGGCCCTGAGGCCATGAGCCAGATTTCGATGGTTGGTAACGATATGGCTTTAGATCAAGGTGTGGGCGTTTGCGGTAAAGATGGTCAAAGTGTGCCTGTCGGCGTGGGGCAGCCGACCTTAAAAATCGATAAGCTCACTGTGGGCGGAACAGCATAATCCCTAGAAATTGGGTAGCACTCATTAAATCAGATCAAAAAATGAAAGTTGAGCTAGGCTGCCGTAAGCTCACACAAAAAACTTTCTTGGAATGAAGGATACACTATCAGATGGGTAGGTAACGGGGATGGACATTGAGCAAGTTCAGCTTGCTTGATGTATTAAAACTAAAGGCATTTGAAGATCCAGGAGTGAAGGCTGAATATGATCGACTAGAAAATGGCTCTTCAGATAACGGGTCGGATAAATAGCCCTACAATAGTCCAAGCGCATATTTGAGGCTGTTGATAATACTTTGTCAGTAACCCGCCCATTCCCCCCTTACTATGAGCTGTTAAAAACCGATTGCCTATCGGTTTTTGTTCTGACACTATAGCGGTCATTATTGCAAGAGAAAAGTGCTATGCAGTTAGGTGAATTAGAAAAACAGGTGTTGCAACATCTTTGGACTGAGTCTGAAGCAGATGCTAAGCAAGTACATGCGGTGCTTGGCTTGTCTCGAGAGAGTTCACTCAATACCATTCAGAGCACCTTAGAACGCTTGTTCAAAAAAGGATTACTGAGTCGAACTAAGCAGGGTCATGCCTACTTTTATCGAGCAAAAGTCGACAGAGAAGCCTTAATGGCCAAACTGATTACCAATGTGACTAGCGACTTTATCGAAGAGGGTGAGCATAGTCTGATCGCGGCATTTAGTTCAGTATCAGCAAATCTGAATGATGCTCAGCTAGATATCTTGGAACATTTAATTGAAGAGCAACGTCAACTTCGGAAGGGATAATGAGGCTTATGTTGGTCGGCGATTTAGCAATTACACTGAATTTACTAAGTGTTGCAGTGCTGGCATTTGCTATCAGTGTTGTGTTCATCTCGCTCGCTCTAGGATTCACTCTGCCTAGATTAGAGAATCTAACTTTCAGGTTACGTAAAGTTATCTTATGGTCGTTAGTCACAGCGCCTTGGTGGATAGCCATTAATTGTGTTGTCTTTTTCTGGCCGAAGCAGCAAGATTTTTTTTCTGTAGCTTGGTTAAATGAATTTGTTCACTGGCACCACGCTGATATTTTTAGCTTCAACAGTTGGCACGCCGTTACCTTGCTTTCAGCCACGGTTTTTTTGATCTGGTCGATGATAAAAACGGTCTGTTCTCGCAAAAAACAATCATCAACAATGGCGTCTCTGCTTGGATTATCAGATGTCCCCCCCCAAGAAGCCAACACTGAGCATCGTTATTATTTATTACCTTTGGAAATACCGGCAGCTTTTACCACAGGGCTTATTTCTCCCAAAATCTATCTGACTACGGCACTACATGAACGGGTTAATGATCAGGAATTAGATATTATTATCCGGCATGAAATGGCCCATGTCGCTGCCCGAGATCCTCTGTTTAAAGTGATCTTTGCGACTTTTGCAGGTTTTTTCCCGCCCGGGATGAAACAACATTTGGTCAAGCAATTTACCTTGCTTACTGAACTGATGGCAGATCATGCCGTGACAAATGAACACGACAACCTTGAGGTCGCTCAGGCTTTGGTTAACGTTGCCAGAATGCAACGAAGCATCACGCTAGGTTGTGATGGGTTGCAAACGAGCTATTTCGGCAATGATCAAACCAGCGTGCGAGTGCAGCGCCTAATTTATCCTGTATGTACATCTTCTCGATTGGTAATCGGTTTAGCTATTGTGTTGTTAGCCATAGCACCAGTATTAACCGCCTCCACGGTGGATAGCCTCCACCATATTATCGAAACTTTTTTCACCCATTAAGTAAGGATTGGGAATGAAAGCGATTCTTTGTAAACGCATAGCCAAAAAACCGATAGGCCATCGGTTTTTTGCCGGATTGATAGGAATGAGTATTATCCTGTCGGTATCTGCAGCAACAGATGAAAGCCCGCAAACAATCAGTCTATCTGATGCGGTTACCATGACTCTCACTCATCATCCTGATTTACAAACTTTTGTATCGCAGCAGCGAGTCTGGGAGGGGCGTATTCAGCAAGCGAGTGTCGGTGAACGCCCAGAAATTGGGCTGATGATTGAGGATGCGTTAGGCACGGGGGAGAACAGTGCACTGAAAAGTATGCAATCTACGCTCACTTTTTCATGGTTGCTGCAACAGGATTTAATGGATAGCCGTGTTAACACGGCAAAAACACAAGCTACTCAACTGGCCATAGAGAAGCAAATCAAGGCGCTCGATTTGTCTTCACTGGTGGCTAAGCACTTTATCGAGATACTGGTTAAACAGCAGCGCCTTAAGCTCAATGTGATGGCAAAGGCTCAGGCTGAGAACGTTGTTGGTACGATTGCCAAGCGGGTGCAAGCAGGTAAAAGTTCGGCGGTTGAAATGCAGTTGGCAAAGGCTGAATTTATCCGCCGAGGACTGACGGTCGAAGATGTCGAACACGAGCTACAAGCGAGCCGGTATCAACTCGCCTCTTTTTGGGGAAAGCCTCAAGCATCATATTATTTCAATGGTGATCTGCTGGACATGCCAACAGTGCCGTCGGTTGACAGTCAGCTTACCCTGCTAAAGCAGAATCCGCGTTTTCAACAGTTTGCCAGTGCTCAGCGTATTGCTCAGTCACAAATGGAACTGGCACGAATTGAAGCCAAACCCCAGTGGCAATTTACCGCTGGCGTCCGTCGTTATGAGGCAAGCGATGACTTTGGTTTAGTGGCTGGCGTCGCTATCCCTTGGGGCACAAGTGACCGTAATGCAGGGACAATCGCCGCCCTCCAAGCTCAGCAGGACGTGTTGGCCAACGAACAAAGCGCATTAATGCAAGCTCAAGATGCTCAACTCTATGTACTGCTACAGGAAATGGCACACTCTGCGCATGTGATAGATACAGTGCGGAACAGTATAGTGCCCACCCTCGAAATAGCCCTGTCAGAGGCAAGCAATGCTTTTGATAAAGGTCAGCTCAGTTACAACCAATATAATGATGTGTATCGGGAATTACTCAGTGCTCAATATCAGTTGCTGGATGCCTTTGAAAGCTTGCATTTGCAACACATCGAAATTCAACGCCTGACGGGTACGTCCATTTCTCAGTGAGATTAATTATGAAAAATAACCACACCATTTCATCATTGAGTTTGGCGATACTGCTCATTATGGGTATGAACGCCTTCATTTCTATACCTGTAATGGCTTCTACTGCCCCTGTTGCTGAGCAGGCTGAGCCAGAAAAAGGCCCGCACCGTGGACGTATGTTGCGTGAGGGAAATTTTGCTTTAGAGCTGTCCATTTTTGAAACTGGCGTCCCCCCAGAATTTCGAGTGTGGTTGACCTATGAAGGGAAACCACTTGATCCCAAAATCGTTGATTTGAGTGTTAAATTGACTCGCTTAGGCAATGTCGTGGATGACATTCGCTTTAACGCGCAAGGGGATTTCCTCCGTGGTGATATGGAGATCTATGAACCCCA
>JBOFUF010000252.1:0-4362 GCA_051652445.1 Shewanella sp. | reverse complement strand
CCCACACCCTATCGGCGATGCTGCTTGTCGCAAATAGGGTGTAGTTAAACTCCCGGCAGCTTAGGGTGCCGGGTATTTAAGAGACTGATTATGAATAAACTCATTCGCCACATTTTGACTCAAGTTGCACTCATCGTGGCATTGGCAACCCCTGGGATGCCAGCCTTAGCCGGTGCAGGCGATGAAATGTCAGAAGCCCCCTATCAAGAGATTGCGCTAAACCCGATTTCAATGCGTGAAGCCGAAACCTTAGTGGGTAAAGAAGGTGTTTATTTTTTCGACGTAAACACGCTGGAGATATGGGCTGAAGGTTTTATCCCCGGAGCGATTTTTTTCAATGTGCATACTTGGAGAGATTTACTTCCAAAAAATAAAGACACAGTGATGGTGTTTTATTGCGCTAACCCTATGTGCACCATGAGTAATCTGGCAGCAAGGGAAGTGATGAAATTAGGTTATACCCATGTTCGGCATATGGCGGACGGCATTTACGGTTGGCGCTTATCGGGCCGTGTCACAGAGAAGCCTTAAGCCAGTTGGCTTGGTTCTTATATTAGTAACTTTTGAGAGCATTAAATGAACATTCGCAAACTAACGACTTTTACCCCTAAGACACTGGCAGTAGCGACTTGTGCGGCCATGTTTATGTCTATGACCACGTTTGCTGCTGATCTTAAAACCGATGATGCGAAAGCGTCTTACAGTATCGGCGCTTCAGTGGGTAAGCACATTTCTAGCCAAATTTATACCCAAGTTGGGCTCGGCGCTCAAGTGGATGTGGAGCTCGTGGTGACCGGTTTTGTGGACGCCTTAAAAGCCAAATCACAACTGAATGACGACGAGATCCTCACGGCACTAAATCAGCGTGTTGAGCAGTTAAATACCGTGCGCGCGGCCAATGCTAAAAAATTATCTGATGAGAACACCAAAGCCGGTGAAGCTTATTTGGCCAGCAATAAGAAAAAGTCAGGCGTTAAGGTCACCGCCTCTGGCCTGCAGTATGAAGTGCTGGTTAAGGGCGAGGGCAATACACCTAAGGCTGAAGATGTGGTCACGGTTGAATACGTGGGCAAGCTTATCGATGGCACTGAATTTGAAAACACCGTAGGGCGTGAAGAGCCTACGCGTTTTGCCTTGATGTCAGTGATCCCCGGCTGGGAAGAAGGCTTACAGCTCATGCCGCTGGGCGCTAAATACCGCTTTGTGATCCCTGCTAACTTAGCCTATGGCAACGAATTTGTGGGCTCGATTGCACCAGGATCAACGCTGGTATTTGAAATTGAACTTAAAAAAATCGAAAAGCCAAGTGAAAACAAAGAAGCGCGCATGATGGGTATGATGCCCGCGCACTAGTGGGTAAAGGGTCATTAACGCAGTTTAGTTTGGCAGTGGCGAAGGGGGCAAAATGGTGAGTTTAGCGTTAGCAATTGGCATGAGTTTGGCGGTGTTTGTGGGCTATTTTTATTGGCAGCACGCCCGTCTCAATCTTGCTCAGGCTCGCGCATGCCTGCCAAGCATGCCCCTCAATGTGCCCTTGGTGATGGGGGCATTGTTGGTGCTGCTCAGTGTGGCGATTTACAGCCAAACGGGGCGGTATAGCGACTGGGATCAGGGCCGAGTGAATGAAAATATTGATTATTTAGTCGCCGCTCAAATCACTAAAGCCAGTCGTGTTGTCCAGCGTGAGCCACAAAACCCGCTAGCACTGCAGGCGTTAGCCCAAGCACAAAGCGCTGGCGGCTTGTACACCGATGCGGTGCGCACCTTAGACACATTATTGCAGCTCAAGGGTGAGGATGCCGAGGTGCTCGGCGCCAAAGCCAACGCCTTGTACTACGCCGAGCGGCGCCACATCAGCGCCGCGACGCAAGCGGTGATTGACCAAGCGTTAGCCTTATCGCCCTTTGAGCCGCAAACGCAGATGTTACTGGCAACCGATGCCTATTTGCATGCTCGCTACCCAGAGGCGATAGCCCATTGGCAGTTGTTGCTGGCTCAGCCAGACAGCAGCATTAATCGCACTGCCATCAATAACGCGATAGCTAAAGCCCAGAAAAAATTGACTGAAAGTGGTAACTCATCAAGTCGCTAGCCATTTTCAGGCCAGTAAGCTCGATAACGATATAAATAAAAACATCGGTATAAACCGATAGATGGAGGATGTTGTGAGTGAAAATATAGAGAGACGGAGGTTCCTTAAAAGCGCTGGAGCATGCTCTTTGATCCTAACCCCACTAGCGGGTTGCTCGGTCAAAGAAGACAGTGACAACGGCCATCAGCCCCACTATGTCATGGTGTTTGATCAAAATAAATGCGTTGGTTGTGGCGATTGTAAAACCGCTTGCAATCAAGCAAACAACTTACCCGAAGGTGTGTCGCGGGTGTTGCTTGAGCAGCAAAGTGGCCGCATCGAAGGGCAAGCGTGTCCCCATTGCGGCAAAATGGTCTGTGATTGCGAACGCAAGTTTGTGCGCGTGTCATGCCAGCAATGTAAAAATGCACCTTGTGTGACGGTATGCCCAACGGGCGCAGCCCATCGTGATCCTAAAACCGGTATTGTGACCATGGACGCTAGCAAGTGTGCAGGTTGTAAATATTGCATTGGGGCGTGTCCATACAATGCGCGTTTGATCAATGACAACACCGATGTAGCCGACAACTGTGACTTCTGCCTAAACAGCAAGCTCTCTAAAGGTGAGCTGCCGGCCTGTGTGCAGAGCTGTAAGTTTGATGCGTTGATCTTTGGTGATGCGAACGATCCGCAGTCCTATGTGAGTAAGTTATTGGCGGTCAAAGACTCTGTGCGCATCAAGCCGCAATTTGGCACTGAGCCAAGCTTACGCTACATACCAATCGTGAAACTGGGAGTGTAAAGATGGATACCAGTATGGAGTTTTCCTTAGGTTTATCCCAAGGCGTTGCGTGGCCTTGGCCGATTGCGGTGTATTTATTTTTTGCCGGTATTTCTGGTGGCGCATTAACTATTGCCCTGGGACTGCGCTTTTACCTAGGACAAGTTGAAAATACGGCTTTTTTAAAAGCCGCGACGCTGATTTCATTCGTGACGATTAGCTTAGGGATGTTATGTCTGGTACTGGACTTGACCAACCCATTGTTCTTCTGGCGAATTTTGGTGTTCTACAACTTGAATTCGGTAATGTCCATCGGGGTGATTGCGCTGTCAGTGTATATCCCATTGGTCGCGGTGGTCATGCTTTTAGCGCTCGAAAAAGAGCTAATGGCGATCCCGCAGCTGACGTTTTTGAAGCCTATTATCGCCAAGCTTCACGGCTTTAGACGTCCAATGGAAGCACTGGTGTTGGTATTGGCGCTATCTGTGTGTGCTTACACCGGCTTCTTGATCTCGGCCTTGATCCGCTTCCCGCTGATCAATACCTCAGTATTACCGGCACTGTTTATTGCGTCGGGTCTGTCTGCTGGCGGCGCCTCGGCAAAAATGCTGGCGGTGTGGTTATTTAAAGAGCCATTACACAGCGGTGAAATGAAAATTTTACACGGTGCTGAGTGGCCGATTATGTTCGCTGAAGCCATGTTTATTTTCATGATCGCGATGGCACTGTTGACGGGCAATGCCGGTGGGCAGATGGCGTTTGCGGCTTTCCATGAAGGGACGTGGGCGACGGTGTTTTGGATCGGCGTCGTGGGTATCGGGTTTGTGACGCCATTGCTGCTGAACTTTGCCACGGGTAAGCATTTTAGCCATTCGGCGAAAGCCTTCTACATGTCAGGCATGTGCGCGGTTGTCGGTATGATGTGCCTGCGACTCTTTATCCTGCTCGCTGGGCAACATTACGTAGTGTAACCACGGTCGTTAATAGTCTAAAATAGTACGGATTTTATCAACCCTCGCTACAGGTCTGTCCCTGCAAGGTGCCTTGGCGAGGTGTTGGTATATTTTGGGGATGTCAACATGAAAAAATATTATGCATTACTGCTGCTCGCCCCGTTATTACTGGGTTTGGGCTGTAATCGGAGCGAGGCGACCGATAGGGTTCACCAAGCAGAAGCGATCCACGAGCATGACCGTTGTCATTTGTGCGGTATGGCGATCACTAAATACCCCGGCCCTAAGGGACAGATACATCTTAAAAATGATCCCATGGTGCCTAAGTTTTGCTCTAGCCGCGATATGTTTAACTTTGCATTGCAAGGTGAAAACACACGCCAGATTGATTATATGATGGTGCACGATGCTGCAGCGACCGATTGGGCCCATCCCGATGACAGCGCGTTTATCGATGCCGCCACCGCATTTTATGTGTATGGCAGCCGTAAAAAAGCCGTGATGGGGCCCGCGGTAGCGCCTTTTAGCACGCAAGCGGCGGCAGAAGCCTTTGCCAC
>JBOFUF010000251.1:0-4937 GCA_051652445.1 Shewanella sp. | reverse complement strand
GTCGGTCAAGATGTGCGCGGCGTTAACGTTTCATTTAACCTTCGAACCAATTTCTTACTGACGATTCGTGAAGAAGACGTAGGTCTTATCCGTTTGCTGCGTAACTATTTACGTTTGGGTCGGTTAGACGTGTCGACACCGCAAGAATTATTTCTCGAATTATTTAATCTGAAAGTAGATTATCTGTCTGACTTAATCGAAGACGTTTACACAGTACTCGAAAATGTCGGTGAGCAAGTATTTGATAACGATGAACTTGACGATGTATTTAAACTTATTACGCTGCAAGAAGACTCTAATGGTAAAATTCGTTTGAGTTTACTCGATACCCAGCGGTCACTGCGTTATATGCAGCGTTACTATCGTGGTCAGTTATCCGATGAACATTTAAAGGACCTGCGGGAAATGTTGTCAGATATCGAATCACTGATGCCGCACAGTCAGTTTATTTTCGATAAGTTAAACTTCCTGCTCGATGCAGCCATGGGGTTCAGTGGTCTGCAACAGAACAAAATCATTAAAATCTTCTCGGTTGCCGCAGTGGTTTTCCTCCCTCCGACATTGATAGCCAGTAGTTATGGAATGAATTTTACGACTATGCCTGAGCTTGAATGGCAATACGGCTATCCTATGGCCATTGTCATGATGCTCGCCAGTGCCGCGGGGACTTATTTTTTCTTTAAACGAAAGCATTGGTTATAAGTTTTACCTTTCGATACTTCCATTGTCATTGGGAATAAAAAGGTCGAATATGATATTTGACCTTTTTTATTCAATAAATTAAGTCTGTTAGGCATAAATAGTTAAAAATCTACTTACGGCTATCACCGCCAAAGTAATAACTGACTCGCTCACGGGGATTGAGATATTCGTGGACTTTTTCAGGAAGCGCCGCTGGAGGCAAACAGCGCACTATGCTGATGCCTTCAATTTCAAGATCAACGATAGGTGCCTGATCTTTTGGCACTAAGGCATCGTAAACCACTATTTTTGGACATAGCAGCTTGCTTAAGTTAACCGCCATCACCATGGCATATTGACCGCTGGACAATTCGACCACACTGCCAGGCGGGTAAATACCTAACATTTTGATCATTTTGCCAATATATTCTTGATTGAGCTTAGTTTTGTATTGTTTGTACAAATATCCCAGCGCAGCGTAGGGCATTTTGGCTTTACCCTGTTGGCTTGGATAACACAGCGAGTCGTATTCGTTCACCACCGCAATCAACTGCGATACTTTATCTAACGCTGCTTCTCTTAGTCCTTTTGGATAACCACTGCCATCGAGAAATTCATGGTGATTGCAAATCGCAGGTAATGCCGCTTGGGGGAAGTTATCGGCTAATTTAAGCAACTCTGCACCAAACTGAGGATGTTGTTTGATAAAATTAAGCTCAGGCATTGACCACGGCGTCGATTTTTTAAGAATTTGTGGTGGAACTTTTAATTTACCTACGTCATGGAATAGTGCACTTAAACCGACGGTTTCGATTTGACTTTTATCCCATTCCATTTCTCTAGCGAGTAGCATAGAGAGAATCGCGACGTTTAAGGAGTGGTAGTAAATACTGTCATCTTGCTTAGCATCACTCATCAAGTGCAGGACTAGGTTGTCCGAGTTGAGTAGTTGTTCAACGATGTTTTTTACCAAATCCTTCGCGTCATCAACCGCATTTAACGGACGATTACGCAGCTTTGCGATAAAACTGCGCATCATGGCGACTGAGTGGGTAAAACTTTGCTCGGTTTTTTGAATATCCCGGCGTAATTTTTTTTGTACTTCGATCTGTTCAGCTTTGTATTGATCCATGTCGTTTTTAAGCTGGTTTATCTCAGGGCTAGGTGCTAATTTAACCATGCTGACGGCATCAGTATCAATTGGGGCAACTTCACTGCGCTCCAAATCGACAATGACATATTCGATACCCAGATTCTTAATCAACTCGATTTGCGCGGCTTGTTTAATATGAAAGCTACTAAATAAAAAGGGATGATCCTTCCAAGCCACGGGCAAACGTATAAAGTTGCCAACTTGAAGTTGATGGACTGATACCTTACAGCTTTTGTTCATATTGTTGTTATCGCAAAGCCTATATAGGGGTTCATTTATCTCAATGATGCCGCTTTACAATGACTTAACTAACATGTCAGCTACTGCAAAGTAGCCAATCCTTGAGGAAGTATTGACTGTATTGAAGTATACCCTAATACCTTAAAGTGGATGAGCATCGTTTATGTAAACAATCACACGGTATAACCCAGTTGTTTTTAGCATATCCAAGTTGAACTTAACCTTTGCTGACCGAGTAGAGTATGTGGTCAAAATAAGTACTCATCTATTGTTGAATGAAACGTGTCTCCCATGAAATTTAGTCCCAGAGGCGAGTTAAACCAAGGTTATTTTTGCTTACGCATCTGCAGAATACCGTTGCCACAAAGAATGGCTCCTAGGGTAAATAACATCACTGCCGCCATGATAAAAGATAACCTTAACCAAGGTATCCCTTGAGCTAAACGTGTTTGTATCGCATCAAAGGTTGTCACTCCCCAGACGGCAAAAACACTCACAAATAATAAAACTTGCAATAGACGGATTAAGTAGGTCGAGTTAACGAGCAGTGCTAAAGGAGCTAATAAAAAGGGAATTGCCAGATTGAGTTGGCTATAACGCAAAAAGTGGGCACTTAATAACCAGAACGCTATCAGAATCCAAATATTTCTCCACCACATTAATGTTACCTCAAAAAATGAATAAAACAGCTCTAACTAATATAGATAAAAACAAAGTCATATTCTATTAGCATGTTCACATTTTAAGATAACAGATCAACGATACATTAAGAAAGATGATGACGCCCAATGCTAAAGTAGGGCGTCATTTGTATTTAGTCGGCGTTAATTTGCTTTATCAAGATGATGAACCTGTTTATCAAAATTTTGAGCGACTTTACCCGCTTGAGTATTGTTATACACTTGCTCGTTAAATTCACCTTCAGATTTTGCAATAATCACTGTCGCCACACAGTCACCGGTCACGTTGACAGCGGTACGAACCATATCAAGTAAGCGATCGACACCGATAATCAGTGCAATTCCTTCAACGGGTAAGCCTACTTGATTTAATACCATCGCCAACATAATAAGCCCGACACCTGGAACGCCTGCGGTACCGATAGAGGCTAAGGTCGCGGTAACCACCACGACGGCGTAATCTGTCAGCGAAAGCTCGATGCCAAACACCTGCGCGATAAACACAGTGGCCACACCTTGCATGATTGCGGTGCCATCCATGTTAATCGTTGCGCCTAACGGTAGCGTAAAAGCAGCAATTTTATTATCGACGCCCAATCTATGCTCTGAGGCTTCGATGGTGATAGGTAAAGTGGCATTTGAACTGGCTGTTGAAAAGGCAAATAGCTGTACATCACGCATCTTGCGGATGAATATTAGGGGGTTAAGGCCTGAGAAAAGTTTTAAAAGCGTAGGGTAGACAATAAACGCATGGACCAGTAATACCCCTAACACTACGAAGAAATATTTAACCACACTACCAAAGGTTTCTAACCCAAGGGTTAATGCAAGTTTTGCCATTAGCGCAAACACGCCATAAGGTGCAAGCTGCATGATCAGTGTTACCACACGCATGATCACTTCATTCAAATCCTCAAACAACGCCGCAACCCGTTTTCCTCGTTCACCTATATGGGCAATGGAAAAGCCAAAAATAACTGCAAAAATAATGATTTGCAGCATGTTTCCTTCGCTCAGTGCCTGCATCGGATTGGTGGGTACTATGTTTATGACTACATCAGCAAGACTCGGGGCCTCTTTCGCAACGTACTCCATTTTTTCAGTAGCCAGTGAAGCGTTCCCTGGATGTATGAGGACGGCACTGATAATTGCAACTACCAGAGCAATAGAGGTGGTGAATAAATAGAAGGCGAGAGTTTTACCGCCTAAACGGCCTAATTTAGAGGGTTCACTCAGTGAGCAAGTGCCACAAACTAATGAAATAAAGACTAAAGGAACCACTAACATTTTTAAGCTGGAGACAAAAATAGTGCCGATAACATGTAAAAAACCATCGGTTATATACTCTTGTACGATATCGCTTTCTGGAAAAGCATTGCGCAGGATAAGCCCCAAAGCAATACCTGTTGCCATACCAATCAGAATTTTGCTTGTAAGGCCAAGTTTATTTTTTATCGAAATTGCCATAGGGAGTCCTGTGTGTTTTTTATACATTCTATTTTTTGGCGCTCACCAGCCTAGCAAAAAAACCGTGAAGTTGAAATGACATTTAACATTAAGCACTTAGTTGTATTTGATAAATTAAATAATTAAATGAGATAGTAATGGAAAGTTTGGGTGAAAATTGTGTAATCTTGACCTATAAGTAATAAGCATCTCGCTTAGGTATGTTAATTAGTGCAACAGGGAGCCTGACAATGAAGTCAGCGTATAAGGTTTTTCTCGCAGGATTATGTTCATTTTTCTTAATCGCCTGTGGTGGAGGCGGCAGTATCGGTGAGGATGATTCAGGCACTACGCCGCCGCCCCCGAGTGTTGTGACGGTGAGTTTGAGTATTACCGATGCACAAATATCAGCCGCAACTCCTGCGATTGTGAGTGCAAAGGTTGTAGATTCGAAGTTAGGCGCCCTTGCCAATCATTTAGTTACTTTTTCTTTAGATGATAGTGCCTTGGGTGTTTTTCAAACCTTAGATAGTGGCCCATCCAATGGTGCTGTGCTGACTGACACGAATGGGGTTGCTTCCATTAAGTTACTGAGTGCTCAAAAAGCGGGCGGTGGAACGGTTAGCGCCAAAGTTTCCTCCGGCGCATCAGGTAGCGTTGCTTTTATGAGTAAAGGTGATGGCGGTGATGCTGGTGGCGGGGCACAGGTCAATTTGGTATTAACCGATGCATCGGGT
>JBOFUF010000250.1:0-1677 GCA_051652445.1 Shewanella sp. | reverse complement strand
AACGCGAAATGGCGAGTGTTCCCCGCGCTACTGATCATCAGTCTGGGGCTGACGGGATGTAGCGAACTGCTGTTCAGGCAAACCTGTGTCGGCCTCGCTAAAGACATGCGTTATTGCTTGGCGCCACTGCCCCATGATTTTGCCCCCGCAGCCGATAAGCCTCTGACTAAACCGATGGCAAAACCTGCCATCATAAGCCGTCAGCAAACCGACAGCACAGCTGGGGTATCTTCCCCCCAGTCCTTTAGCCAAAAGGTCAGCATTAAGGTGGGGGATGCATCCCACGAACTGCTCACTCAATTGGAAATAGAGGATGATCGCATGACGCTGGTTGGCTTAGCGCCACTCGGACAGGCGTTGTTTACCTTAGTTTATGATGGTAATACACTCAGCAGTGAACAAAGCGTGCTGCTAGGGGACCGTTTTAAAGCCGAGTATTTAATGGCGATGATGCAACTCATCTATTGGCCTGAGCAGAGTATTCGCGCCCATTTAGAAGCGGGTCGGTTAGTCACAGGTGTTTGCGATACGCTTGGTGATGCGCTCGGTGATGTAAGCGGAAAAACGCTGGAGGATTCCCTTGTCGATATCCCAGTGAATACAATCCCCTGTCGCCAAATCTATACTCAAGATACCTTGAGCAGTCAACGTGGCCAGCCCCCTGTGGTGCAAATCCGTTATCAGCAAAATATCGGCGATACTCTTTGGCAGGCTCGCATCCGCTTAACGATGCCACAGGCTAAGTTTGCACTGGAAATCGAACCGATTTAACCTGTTAACAGTCGCACTTCACAGTGCCATGGTAAAAAGACACACAATGATGAACAGAGTCGCCATTACACAGATTGGATTGTGTACCCCGCTAGGGCAAGATCCCCAGCAGGTTTTAGCCCGCTTAATCGCGGGGGACACCAGTGCGATGCAGCGCTGTGACACACTGCTGTTCGAGCGTCCAACCTTAGTGGCACCCGTGACGGCAGCGCTACCGGCTATTCCTGCAAAACTCATTCAGTTCAATTGCCGTAACAACCAGTTACTACTGTGCGCCGCACTGCAAATTGCGGCCACAGTGGAACAAGCGAAACGGGATTTTAATCCTACCCGCATTGGCGTCGTGCTCGGCACGAGTACCTCAGGAATAGCGAAAGGCGAAGCGGCACTTGCGTATCGAAATCAACATGGCCACTTTCCGGCAGATTATCACTATGTTCAGCAGGAGCTCGGCAGCACTAGCGACTTTTTACGCCAATATTTTGAGCTAGATGGCCCTTGCTACACGGTTTCAACTGCCTGCTCCTCCAGCGCCAAAGTGTTTGCCAGCGCTAAACGCCTATTACAGGCCAACCTCTGCGATATGGTGATTGTCGGCGGTGTCGACAGTTTATGCCAACTCACGACCAATGGGTTTGATGCCTTAGAATCAGTCTCGAAAGGCCACTGCAATCCCTTTAGTATCAACCGTGATGGCATCAATATCGGCGAAGGCGCGGCGTTATTCACCCTAACCTTGGGCGAGTCAGAGGTCATGCTAGCAGGCATTGGTGAGTCGAGCGATGCGCACCATATCTCGGCGCCACACCCCGAAGGCGCAGGCGCGATCAAAGCCATGACAGCGGCGTTGCAAGATGCACACATTGCCGCACAAGACATTGGTTACATCAACTTGCACGGTACCGC
>JBOFUF010000249.1:0-4893 GCA_051652445.1 Shewanella sp. | reverse complement strand
CAATGGATCAGTATTTTGTCCATGCCCATATGTACGAAGACTGGGGGCTGAATGAACTCTATGAACGTATTGCCCATGAGTCCGATGATGAGAGAGCCCATGCTGCCAAATTAGTGCAGCGCATTTTATTCCTCGAAGGTACACCCAATGTTGCCCCTCGTGAGGCATTGAACATAGGTAAAGATGTAGAAGAAATGCTGCGTAGTGATCTCGCTTACGAATACAAGGTAGCGGACGATTTGCGCAAAGTGATTGCCCTGTGTGAGCAAAAGCAAGATTATCAAACCCGTGAAATTCTCGAAGTATTACTCGACGATACCGAGTCTGACCATATGTATTGGCTCGAAAAGCAACTGGGACTGATCGGTCGTGTTGGACTGCAAAACTACCTGCAAACTAAGATGTGAGTCTTAAATTATTAGGTTAAGCAAAGTCCTAGGCCACTGAATGTTATGGCCTAGGAAACCCTATTATCAAGCCTGCCTGTTGTTTCTCACCTGTCCCGCCTTCTTTTTCAGCGTTATGCCCTATTTTAAAGGTCTTAAATCTATCAGGAATACTTGATTACTGTTTTTATATACAGTATTTTGTCGTTGGAGGAATTCAACGTGCGAAAAATTATTCACATCGATATGGACTGCTATTTTGCGGCAGTAGAAATGCGCGACTTTCCTGAGTTCCGTGGCAAGCCTTTAGCTGTGGGTGGCAGTAGCGACCGTCGTGGCGTGATCAGTACGTGCAGTTACGAGGCGCGTAAATTTGGTGTGCGTTCGGCAATGGCGACTGCCTATGCCTTTAAGTTGTGTCCCGAGCTAATTGTAGTCCCGGGGCGGATGCAAGTTTACAAAGACGTGTCACTGCAAATTCATGAAATATTTTCCCGCTATACCCCATTAATAGAGCCGCTTTCCTTAGATGAGGCTTATTTGGATGTGAGTGAGTGCCAACAATATAAGGGCTCTGCGACCTTGATTGCCCAAGCGATTCGCTGCGATATTTTAGCTGAAACGGGTTTAACGGCTTCGGCGGGTATCGCGCCAGTAAAATTTTTGGCTAAAGTCGCTTCGGATCTGAACAAGCCAAACGGACAATATGTGATTACGCCAAATAGGGTTGCCGAGTTTGTGAAAACATTATCACTGCGTAACATTCCCGGTGTGGGTAAAGTGACGGCTGAAAAGCTGTCAACGCTAGGACTCAATACGTGCGGCGATGTGCAAGATTATTCTAAAGCTGAATTATTAGCGCGATTCGGTAAGTTTGGCGGGGTGTTGATTGAACGTGCTCAAGGCATCGATAATCGGGGGATTTCCGCCGACAGAGAGCGCAAATCAGTCGGTGTTGAAACCACGTTGGCGAAGGATATTTATAGCTTAGAGCAGTGCCAGCAAGTGATGCTAAGTTTGATCCAAGAACTGTCGTTGCGTTTAAGTCGCAGTGCTAAGGAACGCAAAATACATAAGCAGGTGGTTAAGCTCAAATTCAACGATTTTAAACAAACTACCATCGAGCACCGCAGTGACGATGTTTCCATTACCATGTTTTATGAGTTACTCGCACAGGCGATGGCAAGGCAAGAGGGCCGTGGTATTCGTTTATTAGGGATTTCAGTGGGGCTTACCGATTCGAAGCGGGTCGTTGCCACAAGCTCAAATGGCCAGACTCAGCTGAATTTGGCACTCTAGTGGGGGCGCACAATAGCCTGCATTGGCTCAATAAGCCGCGCGTTATCGTATAAAGCGCGGCTTTAGTGTGAGTGTCTACTTAAGCTTTAACGGGGATCCGCTCTAGCACGGCCAGTAGCAATGTCCAATATTGGCCGACGGTGGTGATGTTTACCTTCTCGTCTGGACCATGTGGATAGCGAATGGTGGGGCCAATCGAGACCATGTCCATGTCTGGATACGGTTTCTTAAATAGGCCGCATTCGAGACCCGCATGGATCACCATGATCATCGGTTCTTTTTGGTAAATGTCTTGATAGGTTTGGCGCACTATCGCCATCACAGGCGAGCTGCTCTCTGGCTTCCAACCTGGGTAAGCACCACTTAAATCGATATCGGCTCCGGCTAAGTTGGTCAGCGCAGTTAACATGCCTTCGACTTGGCTGCGGCCAGAATCGATCAGCGAGCGGATAAGGCACAAGATAGTGACTTCTTCATCGTCTGTATTGATAACGCCCACGTTGAGCGAGGTTTCAACCACACCTTCGATTTCATCACTCATGCGGATCACGCCGTTAGGGCACACATGCAGCAAATCGATCAGGGTATTTTGGCTATTTTCGCTCATCACACGTTTTGGCGTTGGGATAGTGGTTAACACCAAACGCATATCGGGATCGGCAATGGCGAGTTCGGTGCGGATAAGCGCTTCAAACTCAGCGACTTTTTCGTTTAAGGCGCTGACGTTTTCTTCTGGCAACATAAAATGGATGTTGGCTTCCCGTGGAATCGCATTACGCAGTGAACCGCCGCTAAATTGGGTCAACTCTAAGGCTAAATTATCTGCGTTTTCAAAGAGGAAACGCGCCAATAGCTTGTTGGCGTTGCCACGACCTAAGTGAATGTTCACTCCAGAGTGACCGCCTTTTAAGCCTGATAAGTGCAGGCTAAAGGCTGAGTAACTTTGCTCAGACGCTTGCCACACCATCGGCAGGGTGATTTGAGCATCAACGCCACCGGCGCAGCCCATATAAATTTCACCTTCTTGCTCTGAGTCGGTGTTGATCAGAATCTCTGCATCTAACATGCCGGCCTGTAAACCGAATGCGCCCGTCATGCCCGCTTCTTCATCTATCGTCAGCAGCACTTCTAATGGGCCGTGCTTGATGTCATCAGAGCCTAAAATGGCCAGCGCCGATGCCATGCCGATACCGTTATCGGCACCTAAGGTCGTGCCTTTGGCTTTAACCCAATCGCCATCGACATAAACGTCGATAGGATCTTGAGTAAAATCATGTACTTTGTCGGAATTTTTTTGCGGCACCATATCGATATGCGCTTGAATGACCACGATTTTACGATCTTCCATCCCAGGCGTTGCAGGCTTACGGATGATCACGTTACCAACCGCATCTTCAACGACGTCGAGCTGTTTGCTTTTGGCCCACGCTTGAATGTGCTGGCTTAAGGCTTGCTCATGTTTAGATGGATGGGGAATCGCGCAAATTTGTTCGAACCATTGCCATAATGGTTGTGGGTATAACTGACTTAAAGCTGTCACTGGAGTGTCCCTCATAAGGTCTTGTAGGTATAGGGCAAATTTTTGGCCATTCTAGCACATTCTGTGCAGCCAAATAATCTAACCATCACGGCTTTTGGTGAGCTAGCAGGCAAAGTTTCCAGTTCGATTTTTTCTGGCCGTGTTGGCACGCCTTTTAGATGGGCAATACCGATGCTGAAGCGCGCTGAGTGTTGGCGGATTGACGGCGTCATTTACCCATAAAAGCCGTCGGCGCTGCAGTCTGTGCTTGTCGCTAGCAATACTGACGGTTCAGGTGCTGCAATGTATCTTCTAATCATGTTCCATGATTGATGACTCTCGTGGACATCAATACCCTGCGGGGTTTTTACCCAAAGCCTAGGGACTATTTCGAATGAATGGCTAATGATATGCGGGCACAAAGGGGATTAATGCTGTAACCTATTCTTTATCAATATCTTAGCGTTTAATTTGTGTTGTTATGTGAAGTGGATCGCCATTAACCTGAGTAGAATTATGTAATTTAATTACATTAAAAAGCTTTAATCAAAAAAATATAAAAAATTATTGTAATAAAATTACGCAACGCTATAATTGTTTTCGTGGATTAGGCCCTACGCCTTTCCTCTCTAGTCTATCCAGGATGGATATTTTTCTCCAAGGACCCGAGTTGACAAGTTGTCTCAACGGATTTGAGAATCTCTAGTTCCAAGGAACCGAGCCACGCTTTACTAGAGTACTTAATCACAACTAACTTAGGAGTATTGACTATGTCTTATACAGGCAACAACCATATTTATTGGCAGAACACTTGGCTTAACACCGATGTTTTGCGTGGCGGTTTATTCGCCATGATCTTTAAGGCCTAACCTTCCTTAACATTTGAGTTTCCATCAACCTTTCCATCGCCTTTTTTGGCGTGTTTAGACTCAAGTAGCATATCGGTGTTTTTGCATAGGTATGCCAGGTTTTTCCCGCTAGCGCGGTAATGTACTCCCCCGAAAGGGACGCTTGAAATATGTCTTTGCCTGCTCATTGAGCAGGCTTTTTTTTGCCTGTCGGTTGTGCTTCATAAAGTCTTGACGACTGAATCCATGTCGCCAACGATCACCGTTGCAACAATGCCAATCCTAACGAACGCTTATGTTGTTAGTGTGTCCCAAGGTGTGTTTTCATCCAATAAGTGCTTCGCTTAAGCCTGATCAGGCGGTGATAGTCAGGCTTCATTAAGCGTGAATTAAGCGTGAATTACGCGTTAATTAAGCCTTAAAAATATGCCTTAAAAAAATAGGCGGCAAATCCTGCCCAACTTAATAGTAAAAGCGTAAGGGTAATCCAAGTGGCGGGGGTGAACTGACGTTGAGATTCGAATAATTCCTCAGAATCCTCTGGTTCATCCGTGTCATTAACGGTGCGAGATTTTGCTCTCAACTGTTGTTTACGTGCCTTATCCCGTTCACGAGCTTTGGCTTTTTGCAGCTTTTTATATTCAGCGATGCCTTTTTCTATCCCTTGGGCAATCAGTTTAGTTTGCTCTTTGGTTTGCCCCGGTTTTTGGGTGGCTTTGGCTGCAACCAGCGCTTCTTGTTGGGTTTCTGTCGAGATAGTGGGTTTCATCTGGGCTCTGCCTAAATTAATGCACCTGTGGCTAAAGGTGATAGCTAAAAGGTGTTAGCTAAAAGGAGATAG
>JBOFUF010000248.1:0-4848 GCA_051652445.1 Shewanella sp. | reverse complement strand
CAGCCGCTTTTTGCTCAGGACTGGCATTATCCTGTTCATCCTTAGGTTCAGCTTGATCTGGCTTATTTTGCTGATCGCTATCTTGGTCAGATTGTGGTTTATCCTGCGACTGTTGCTCACCTGATTGCTGGTTGCTATCTTGGTCAGATTGTTGATCGCCAGATTGCGGCTCATCGGACTGCTGATCGCCTTTACCTTGCTCCTGCTGCTGTTCTTGCAATAACTTTTCAGCTAGCTCAAGGTTGGCCTTGGCCGCAGGGAAATCGGCTTGTTTCTCAAGCGCGGCTTGATAGCGCGCCATAGCCTTATCGGGTTTACCGAGCTGCATCAACGCATTGCCTTGATTGTAGAGGCCTTGGGCTGAGCTATCTTGCTCGAAGGTTGTTAGCGCTTGCGCGTAATCACCCGCTTTATATTGGGCGCTGCCTCGCCATTGGGGCGACTCAAACTGCTTGGCAGCGTTAGCGTAATCTTGGGATTGATAGGCCTGCATCGCTTGTTGATCTGTGGTTTTCCACGCATTGTCCCAAACACTGTCCCACACACTGGCATGGGCTGGCTGAGGCACAGCCGCAAGCAATAAGCTGCCAGCAAGCGTGGCAAATCCAACGCTTGCCACGATTCCTTGTCTAAAACTGAAAAGGGCGGGGATCAATAATAACAGGGCGAGATAAGGGCCGAGATCTTGCCAAGTTTCACCGTCAAGATCTGTGGCTTTGGCATCGCCCATATCACTTAACCAATGTTGTAATTGGACCAGATCAGTGCCATCGGTACGATGTTGGATTAGCACGCCTTTGTTATTCGTGGCCAGTTTTTGCAGCAGAGGGAAATCAGTGCTGGCCACTACGACGTCGTTGCTGTTATCACGTTGTAATTGTCCATCGGGCAGGCGGATTGGTGCGCCTTGGCTGGTGCCAAAAGCAACCATCGCGAGGCGATATTGCGTGCCACTTAATGCCGAGTTAGCCTCATCAAACTGGGCTGCGCTGATGCCATCTGTCATCAGGATAATATCACCGCGAATATGCCCACCCTGAGCCAGTAGCGTTTTGGCTTGGGTTAGCCCAGCGGCTAAGTTTGAGCCAAGAACGGGCATGATCTCAGGGCTTAAGGTCGGCAGTAAATTGAGTAATGTGCCAGTATCACGCGTTAACGGGCTGATAGTAAAGGCATCGCCAGCAAAAGCGACTAAACCCGTTTCACCTTCTTTAAGATTACGCAGCAGATCCGTAGCCCTAAATTTGGCTTGAGTTAACCGGTTCGGTGCAAGATCGGTAGCGAACATAGACACCGACATGTCCATCACCAATACGCGGCCTTGCTCGGCGGCAAACACAGGTAAGGATTGTTTATTGACGGCGGGTCCGGCGAGTGCCAAGGTCGCAATCAACCAAGTGAAGGCTAATACATGCAACGGCCGGCGGGATTTTTTATTGCCTTGGGTGACCAATATCTTGGCTAAGTGCGGCGCGATATAACGATTCCACGCGCTGTGGCTCTGGTGTTGCCGCCATAAACTCAACAAGGCTAAGGCTAGCGGTACTAGTGCGAGTAGCCATTCGGGGCGAATAAAATGTAGGCTCATTATTTAATGTTCCCCTGTGGAGTGGTTGCGACAGAGGGATTAACGCGGCGCGCTGCAAATAATGGCAATTGACCTAAGGCAATCCACAGACTCGTCAGTAATGCCAGTGCCAGCGGCCAGTAGAACAAATCTGCCTGCGGACGATAACTTAATTGATCGCGACTCACAGGTTCTAGTTTATCGATTTCTTGGTAAATCTGCTCTAGCTCTTGGCTGTTACGGGCGCGAAAATAACGGCCGTGGGTGACGTCGGCGATATGCTTAAGTTGGTTTTCATCCAGATCCATCGAAGGATTAACCCGCTCGCGGCCAAAGAGTGTTCGCCGCTCCATCACATCGGCGCCCACACCCACAGTATAAATAGTCACGTTACGATTAGCGGCAATTTGCGCGGCTTGTTCAGGCTCGATATTGCCCGCGTTGTTAGAACCATCGGTCAATAAAATCAACACTCTATTACTCTCGTCCATTTTATCGAAGCGTTTTACCGCCAGCGCGATGGCTTCACCTATGGCGGTTTGCTTACCGACTAAGCCAATTTGGGCTTCTTTTAAAAATTGCGCCACTGAACGTCTATCTTGGGTGAGCGGCGCCTGTAAATAGGCGTGATCGGCAAATAAAATTAAACCGATACGGTCGCCCTTACGGCGCTCGATAAAGTCACTGACGACGTGCTGGATTAAAGTGAAACGGTCAACGGTTTTACCATTCACCACCATGTCTTCTATCTGCATACTGCCGGATAAATCCACCGCCATCATCAAATCGCGGCCTTGGCTTGGCAGTTCGATAGGTTCACCAAGCCATTGTGGGCGAGCGATAGCGAGCACTAACAGACACCACATCAGCCAGTAGCGTTTGCGGCTCTGGCGCGTGTTGGCCGCTAAGATTTGTTTGCCCGTTTGGCTTATTCCGGGTAATTGCAGTCGGCCACCTTCCACTTGTACTGTGTGTTGGCGCCAAAAAATCAAAGGTAAAGGCAATAATATCAATAGCCAAGGCCATGCAATTGTTAACATTGTGCCTCCGGTTGTTTGGTGTCAGTTGGCTGGATTGGCGCATGGCTTTTTGCTCGGTCGTCGCCACTCGCTTGAGCGTAGCCCTTAACTTGAATGTAGCCCTTAGCTTGAACAAGAGTCGGCTCAGGCGCAGTCAGTTTTGTTTTCGATACCAACCAAGCCTGTGCCAGTTGATGCAATTCATTGGCTTCAGCTAAGGTCAACGGCGTTGCCTGATGGCGTTTAGCCAATAAAGGGCCGATATGTTGGCGTTTTGGCGCGGGTAAATAGTGGTCTAACCAAGCCGCCCAAGCTTCACCATCTAAGGAGGCTATTGCTTCTCTGCCAAGGTAACTCATGGCGGTACGCTTTAATACACTATTAACATCAGAGACATAGGACGGCGCTTGTCTATCAAGCTGATTGAGTAGCTGCTTAGCGGCTTTTTTTGGCGCTAAATAACGGGCGCGTTTTCTTAGCCAGATAACTAAGAGGGTGATGAGCACAATCACAAGCGTGAGGACCAACCAATAACCGATTGCCCAAGGCCAAGCGCCGATAGGCTCGGGATGAATAATATCCTGTAGCTGCGCCAGCGCTGGGTTTGGCGGTGCAGAAGACATAGGTATGGTTGCCTGTGGATTTGCTATCACGGGTGCGACTATTTCTGAATTCACTGTTGCTGGAATCATAGTTAACGCAAACATTCCAATTGATGGGCGAGGGGAGCCCCCGCATCGATGAGCTGGGTGCGTACGCGCAGTTGCTGCATCATGGTGATAAAGTTCTTTTGCTGACGCAACTGAATGTCGAGCCAAGCCTGATAACTGTGACGGGTAAGCATTAAGTCCTCATCCCCATCCCGTACCGGTAAACTAAAGTTGTGCGGTAATGGCAGCGTGCCTTGGCGCAGGGGATCGGTAATGAGATAGGCGCCCACATCGCAATGGCGTTTAAGCTCAGTTAATGGCGCGATACATTGGGGGCTAAAATGGCTGCCATCGGTCACGATCCAAACCAAGGAGCCAGGTTTGGCGATACGTTGTAAGCGCTGACAGGCACGCAGGATATGATCAGGATCGTGCTGGCCACTGCCAACATGATTGAGCTGATTTTCGTGCACACGGCGCAGGCCTGATATGAGTTGCAATATGCCTTGGCGACGGCTGCGGGGTTTAAGCTCTAAATGCTCAGACTCGCTGGCGATCAAGGCGCCAAGCCTGTCGCCATGGTGAATGGCATTCCAACCTAAGGTGGTGGCAAGGTGTCCTGCTTGCACCGATTGCAGCAATAAACTCGAGCCAAAATAGAGACTTTGGCTCAAGTCGATTAACAATAAAATCGGGCGTTCACGTTCTTCGACAAATAATTTAGTGTGGGTTTTACCCGTGCGAGCGGTAACACGCCAATCAATGGTGCGCACATCATCGCCCTGTTGATAGTGGCGTACCTCGGCAAACTCCATGCCGCGGCCTTTGATTAAGCTGCTGCGATGGCCCGCTAAGTTAGCGCGGGCACGACTGTTACGCTCAGGTATAGCACGGGCGATATTTTGGCATGCTAGCAGCTCTTGCTCGGTTAAGTGCAAGCCATCGGCAAACAGCGGCAAACCATCGACTGAGGCTAAGCGTCGCGCTGTGTCACTCATCTTATTTCACCTTTATCTTGACCGTTAAGGGACTGCAACTTGACTTAAAATGTGGTTGATCACCTGATCGCCACTCACGCCCTCGGCTTGTGCTTGGTAGCTTAGTAGCAATCTGTGTCTTAACACGTTCGGTGCAACGGCTTGAATGTCTTCCGGTGAAACAAAGTCTCGCTCGTGCAGCCAAGCACGGGCGCGGGCGCAGCGTTCTATTGAAATGGTTGCGCGTGGGCTGACGCCATATTCTAGCCACTTAGCTAAGTCTTCACTGTAACGGCTGGGCTCGCGGGTCGCCATCACGATTTCGACTATGTACTTTTCGAGCGGCTCGGCAAGATAGATTTCCATGGCTTGGTCACGGGCGGCAAACACATCCGCTTGTGCAATGGGTTCTGTGGTCGGCAATTCGTGGGTGAGTGCTTCTTTACGGGATTGGCGCAGAATGTCGAGTTCAGTTTCGCCGTTTGGGTAATCAAGATTTAAATGCATCAAAAAACGGTCAAGCTGGGCTTCGGGCAGCGGATAAGTGCCTTCGTTTTCTAATGGGTTTTGGGTCGCCATCACCAAAAACAGTGGCGGAAGCTTATAACTGTGCTTACCAACTGTGACTTGACCTT
>JBOFUF010000247.1:0-4397 GCA_051652445.1 Shewanella sp. | reverse complement strand
TAGGGCTAAGCAGCCAGCCGCTACAGGCGTTAGAAAGCGTCTATCTGCCCACTGATGTCTCCTATTTCCCGCCTGAACATTTACCCAAGTACCGCCCTCCTATCGTTTAATCGTTTCAATATTCGCTTATTGCTCGGCCTAGGACGATTGATTCACTTATTGGGATCTCATTCTATTTTGCCGCGTAATAAGCCTGCTATGTCATCCCCAATACGCTGGAACGGCGACTGAGCCGCTTTAGCTTTGTATCAGCCATTGGCTTTTTAGCCGTGTACTGTATTGCTGGGTGGGATGATTCGATCGGCGCTTATTTGCCACGCCTTGATGATGTGACTGTCTCGCGTTGAGCGACTCGTATTGAGAGATTGCTTCAAACGGTGCCGTCTCGTATTGGACAAAAAAGTCAGCCGATCCACATTCGATATTGTTAGGATTTGCGATGAAAAAAACGATTCTCGCTAGTACCTTGGCTCAGTTTTTAAGACTGAGCCTAGTGAGTGGTGGCTTATTATTGGCCGCAGGCCCCAGCTCTTTTGCCTTAGCGGCAGACCGTCATTCCGCCGAAGCTGAGGCATTGAGATCTCAGGCTCTGGGCTTACCGACTCATGTCACTGATATGGCTAATGTAGTCGATACCACTTTCGGCCAGTGGCTACAAAATTTACTCGAAGAGTTCAATGCGTTGCCTGAAGTTCAGGCGCAACTTACTCGTCAGCAGCAGGCTGAGATTGTCATACAAGCGGCGGATCGGGCGGTATATAACCCTGAGCTTGGTGTTAATTACCAACATGCCGACACGGATTCCTATAGCGTGGGGCTGAGCCAAACTCTCGATTGGGGCGATAAACGCGCAGTGGCGACACACAGAGCGACACTCGAAGCACATATTCTGTTCGCGCAGATAGGTTTAGAGCGTAACCAAATGTTGGCCGAGCGTTTATTGGCACTGGCCGAGCAAGCGCAGAGCCGTAAGGCGCTGACCTTTGCCGAGCAGCAATTAAGGTTCACTAAGGCGCAGCTTGATATTGCCAAGCAGCGGCTCGCTGCGGGAGATTTATCCAATGTCGAGCTGCAATTGATGCAACTCGAATTAGCCAGTAATACCGCAGATTACGCCTTAGCAGAGCAAGTGGCCTTAATGGCCGATGGCAAAGTGATTGAGTTATTGGGTGATCATCATCTCGAATTTAGTGAGTTCATTAAGGTGATTGATTATTCCATCCAGCAAGCTCAACACATTTCTGCAGCCGAGGTGCGAACATCTACATCAACCTTACCGGCACTGGCGAGTGCTTATCAACAAGTACTGCTTGCCAGAGTCAATGTCATGCAAGTAAAGGTTGATACCTCGGTGGATCCGACGATCAGCCTAGGGGTTGAAAAGGAGGGGTCAGACAATAAGATGGGCGTTGGTGTGTCGATTCCTCTACAAGTTCGCCATAACTACCGTGAATTACAAGCCATAGCCGATAAGGGCATCGCTATCGCGGAGCAAGGTCATCTTGCCCGTGAGCGCGTGCTTGGCGCTAAGCAGAAACAATTTCTCCATGCATTACCGCGTTTACTCGAACGTTATCAAGACTGGCGTGAGCTAGTGCAAGCCTCTGGTGCCAAAGCTGCTAAATCCTTAAGCCAACAATGGCAGGCGGGGGATGTGAGTACCAGTGAGTATTTACAGAGCCGTCGTCAGTTAGCGGGCAGTTATTTAGTGGGCTTAAACCTAGAAACCGCTATCTATCAAAGTTGGTTAACTTGGATGGGCGAAAGCGGTCAGCTAATGCCCTTTATCGAACAGCGCAATACGGCTCTTTCGATAACGCAACCTGCCAGCACACGCACTGTAAACTAATAAGGTCACACTAATGAATTCAACAATTAAGCACGAAAATCATCTTCCATTGGGCACAGTTACCATGGCCGAAAAACGTCGGTTTACGCTTTCCAAAATCACGCTCACATTATGCGTGCTGGGCTCGCTGGCATTTATCGCTCAACCTGTATTGGCGGGAGAGGATCACGGGCCTGTCACCACGGGCATCAAGGGTCCGACAACCGATGCAGATGATCACGGCGAAGAAGCGCTGAAATTGACCGAAGCGCAGCAAGCCTTGGCGGGTATTAGTGTGTTACCTCTGTCGAGCGAGAGCTTAAATATCGCCAATTTAAATTTGGAGATCAGGGCGACGGCGACCTTAGTGGTGGATCGGGATAGGACGGCTACTCTTGCGCCGCAGCTGGATGTGCGCGTGTTAGCGCGCCATGTGGTGCCGGGGCAAGAGGTTAAAAAAGGTGAGCCTTTACTGACATTGGGCGGCGCTGCGGTTGCACAGGCACAGGCGGATTATATCAATGCTGCCGCTGAGTGGAGTCGAGTTAAACGCATGAGTGAAGGTGCCGTCAGTGTAAGTCGGCGTATGCAGGCGCAGGTAGATGCTGAGCTTAAACGGGCGATTTTAGAGGCAATAAAAATGACGCCGGTGCAAATTCGCGCACTGGAGTCTACGCCTGAAGCCATAGGCAGTTATCAGTTATTAGCACCGATTAATGGTCGGGTACAGCAGGATATCGCCATGCTAGGTCAAGTGTTTAGTGCAGGCACACCTTTAATGCAGCTGACTGATGAATCCCATTTATGGGTCGAGGCGCAGTTAACGCCGATTCAGGCTGAATTTATTCAAGTGGGTAGCTCAGCCTTAGTGCAAGTCGGGGATAAGACGCTGGCGGGCAAGATCATCGGTCGCTCCCATGAGCTCGACAAGGTGACCCGCACTGAGCAAGTGCTGGTCAGCATGCCTAATCCCAAGCATGTGCTGCATGCGGGACAGTTTGCCGAACTGTACTTTGCGAACAGTCCTATTCTAACGGAAGATACCAGTGGCATAGTGCTGCCCGACGCGGCGCTGACCCGTGGCGGTGATGGTGACTGGCAGATTTTTATTCAAGATGAGGACGGTTTCGAATCCATAGAAGTGGAAGTGGTGCAACGCCAGCGTGGTTTGAGTTTAGTGCGTGGACCTGAGCTTGAAAAAGCCCGGCAGGCACAGCATAACGTGGTGGTTGCTGGGGCGTTTTTTTTAGCGTCCGAGCAGGCGAAAGCCGGTTTCGATATTCATAACCATTAATCACGCCATCGAACGCTTGAGGATATTGTATGTTGCAAAAGTTAATCGAAGCCGCGATTAAAAATCGGCTGTTAGTGGTGCTGGGCTTGATCTCCATGATAGTGGCAAGCGTGGCCATGTTGCCCAAATTGAATCTCGATGCCTTTCCCGATGTGACGAATGTGCAAGTGACCATTAATACGGCTGCCGAAGGTCTGGCCGCTGAAGAGGTGGAAAAACTCATCAGTTACCCAGTGGAATCGGCGATGTACGCCTTACCCGCGGTGACAGAGGTGCGCTCGTTATCGCGCACAGGTTTGTCGATTGTGACTGTGGTATTTGCTGAAGGGACAGATATTTATTTTGCTCGTCAACAGGTCTTTGAGCAGTTGCAAGCGGCGCGCGAGATGATCCCAAGTGGCGTCGGCGTGCCAGAAATTGGTCCGAATACCTCGGGATTAGGGCAGATTTATCAGTATATTCTGCGCGCCGAGGCTAACTCTGGCATCAATGCGGCTGAGCTACGCAGCTTAAATGATTACTTGGTAAAGCTGATCTTAATGCCTGTTAGCGGCGTGACAGAAGTGTTGTCTTTTGGTGGCGATGTGCGCCAATACCAAGTGCAGGTCGACCCGAATAAACTGCGTGCCTATGGCTTGTCGATGGCGCAGGTGACCGAGGCGCTTGAGAGTAATAACCGTAACGCAGGTGGTTGGTTTATGGACCAAGGCCAAGAGCAACTTGTGGTGCGCGGCTATGGTATGTTGCCCGCAGGGAGCCAAGGTTTAAGCGCGATCGCGCAGATCCCATTGACCGAAGCCAAAGGTACACCGGTGCGTATTGGTGATATCGCGCAAGTCGAGTTTGGCAGTGAAATCCGCGTCGGGGCAGTGACGATGACACGTCGCGATGAATCTGGCCAAGTGCAAAACCTCGGCGAAGTGGTGGCGGGCGTCGTGCTTAAACGTATGGGGGCCAACACTAAGGCGACTATCGATGATATTGGCACGCGGGTAAGCCTTATTGAGCAGGCTTTGCCCGATGGCGTGTCTTTTGAGGTGTTTTACGATCAAGCGGACTTGGTCGATAAGGCTGTGACCACAGTGCGCGATGCGCTGCTAATGGCCTTTGTGTTTATCGTGGTGATCTTGGCGTTGTTCCTCGTCAATATCCGCGCGACCTTGCTGGTGCTGCTGTCGATTCCTGTGTCTATCGGGCTTGCACTGATGGTGATGTCCTACTATGGATTGTCAGCAAATTTGATGTCACTCGGCGGTTTAGCTGTGGCGATTGGTA
>JBOFUF010000246.1:0-2899 GCA_051652445.1 Shewanella sp. | reverse complement strand
ACCTTGCATTTAGGTACATAGGCAGCATTATCTAACTGACTGAAAGATAAATCTTCGTCCCTATGATTCAACTCATAACCATAGTTAGCCTCATGTTCATGATATTCACCAACAAGTTGGCGGGCATAAGGATCGAGTAATAACTTATTCGGGTTAAATCGATGGCCAAGCAGCGGCTCATAGGCGCCATAAACGCGATAACCATAAAGCTGACCGGCTTTGAGCCCTTGCACAAACACATGCCAGATTTGCTGGGTTTGTTCAGTTAGCGCAATACGCGCGATTTCTTGCTCGCCCTTGTCATCAAATAAACATAACTCTACTGCTGTGGCATTGGCAGAGAACAACGCAAAGTTAACGCCATGCACCTTTAACCCATCGCCCTTGACGCCATCGCACTCAACATTAGCACCGAGCGGAAAAGGCTTACCTGCCCCCAACGCCCATTTTTCGCGTTGAGATAGGTTATTTTTAGCGTCAGGGTTGGGTTTAATATTATCAGCCTTGGACTTTTGCATACTCGTCCGCCTCAGCCAATCCGGTTAACGCAGGCCCGATGACGAGACAGCTCAAGGGCGGCACAGTGATCAGCGCGCTCTGCGCCATGCTCTGCCATGGAAATGACTCTGCCATCACAATGCCTGCATTACCTTGGTGACTGCCACCATAAATCTGGCTATCGCTATTGAGGTATTCACGGTAATCCCCCGGCAAAGGCAAACCAACCCGAAAGCCAGTATGCAATTGGGGCGTCATATTGATGACAAACACTAACGGTGTGTCACCCGCTAACCCGTAACGCACAAAGGTAAAGATACTCTCGCGGCTATTTTCACAATCTAGCCAACGAAATCCAGCACCCTCGTAATCTTGTACTGATAATGCCGGCATGGTTTGATATAAGTGATTGAGATCTTTAAGCCAACGTTGCACACCTTGGTGCGGTTCATCGGCTAACAAGTGCCAATCTAAACTCTGATCATGGTTCCACTCATTTCGCTGACCAAACTCGCAGCCCATAAAAAGTAATTTCTTACCTGGATGCCCCCACATAAAACCGTAATAGGCGCGCAGAGTGGCAAATTTCTGCCAATCATCACCGGGAATTTTATGCAGCAACGAGCCTTTACCATGAACCACTTCATCGTGACTCACGGACAACATAAATTGCTCGGTATAGGCGTACATTAAACTGAAGCTCAATTGATGATGATGAAACTGGCGGTAAAGCGGATCGCGGCCTAAATAGCTTAAGGTGTCGTTCATCCAGCCCATATTCCATTTAAAACCAAAGCCGAGACCTTGCTGATCGGTCGGTTTAGTCACCCCCGCAAAGGCGGTGGACTCTTCGGCAATCATACAAATGCCGGGGAAAGCTTGGTACAGGCGTTGATTCAACATTTGTAAAAAACTGATGGCGTCGAGATTCTCCCGACCGCCATAGGCATTAGGTAGCCATTGATCCGGCTCACGGCTGTAATCGAGATACAGCATAGAAGACACAGCATCGAGACGCAGGCCATCGAAGTGAAATTCACGCAGCCAGTAACAGGCATTACTCAACAAGAAGCTGCGCACTTCACCGCGGTCATAGTTATAAATCAGCGTATCCCAATCCGGATGTAGGCCCTTGCGGGGATCTTCATGCTCATATAAACAAGTGCCATCAAAGCTTACTAAGCCGTGGGGATCCTTAGGGAAATGCGCCGAAACCCAGTCAAGGATAACCCCAATTCCCGCTTGATGGCAGGCATCCACAAAGGCCTTTAACCCATTGGTATCGCCAAATCTGTGGGTCGGCGCATAAAGACCCACAGGCTGATATCCCCACGAACCATCAAAGGGAAACTCGCTGATTGGCATCAATTCTATATGGGTAAAGCCTTGCTCCTTCACATAAGGAATAAGCTGTTCAATCAAGTCTTGATAATCAAGAAATTGATCGCCTTGCTCTCCCTTACGACGCCACGAACCTAAGTGCACTTCGTAGGCCGACATGGGCGCTTTATGCCAAGCTGTCGCCGCTCGCTTACTCATCCAAGCGCTATCATTCCAGCTATGGTGGGCTTTTTTGGGCACGATAGACGCATTGTGGGGCGCGCATTCCATTTGGGTTGCCATGGGATCGGATTTAGTATGGCGCTCACCATTTTGATAAACCAAATCAAACTTATAGTGTGCACCTTCAGCCACATTGGGTAAAAATAACTCCCATAAACCATTGGCCATATGTTGGCGCATCACATGGCGAGTATCGTCCCAATGGTTAAAATCGCCCACCACAGAAACCCGCTTAGCATTGGGTGCCCACACACAAAAATGGACGCCTTCAACGCCTTGGGTTTCACGCCAGTTGGCACCTAAAAATTCATAGGCCTGCTCGGCACTGCCTTCAGCAAATAAGTAAATATCGTCAGGATTCAGCAGTGAAGCAAACTGATAAGGGTCGATAATATCTAACTGACACAGGGGATATGTCACCCGCAACAAATAGAGAAACGGTTTTGTGCGTCGCCCCAACGTACCGGCGAATAATCCCTGTTCGTTAACGTTATCCAAACTCGCTACTTTGCGCCCATCTTTAATGCTGATCACATCGACACTCAGCGCATTGCGGAAAAAACAGCGAACAATTAATGCTTTTCCATCATGGGCACGGTGCATCCCCAAGAGCGAGAAAACATCCGTGTATTGACCATTAAGTAGGGCTACGTCGGCGCCATCATAAAAATAGGCATTGGCTTGAGTCATCATTTTTCTTCCGTTTATCAGTCAATTAAACTTGCAAATTGGCACTCTTTATCCATCCCCCTCTAATAATCTACTCTTTAGGGATGGCATAATGGGGTGCGACATCGGCAGCCTTTCGCGAGTGCTCGATTTAGCTCGGTAGCTGTCT
>JBOFUF010000245.1:0-6179 GCA_051652445.1 Shewanella sp. | reverse complement strand
CAATCTGAGTTTTAAATTCAGCTCTTTAGATAAGGTTTGCTGAATATCTTGCCGATCGGCTTCTAAGGTTTCATCGTTGCGATAACCGCGGGATAAACTCGATAAACGCAACTCGGCGCTGAGCAGTTGGTTAAATTCTTGTTCGAGTTTTTCAAACTCAGGGCGAATGACTTCAAACCCTTGGATAAGTTGGCTTTCACGGATCCACGCCTCGACGCGTTGTGGATTTAAGCGTGAACTGGGCGGATTAACCCCGTCCTCCTCCAAAATAGCGGCGATCATGGATTTGACCGTCTCCATCTTGCCTTCTTTGGAATGCACCGCTTTGGCAAGTTTTTCGATGTGACGCAGGGAATGATCCCCCTCACACAGGGAGAACTGACGGGCATAGCCACGCAGTTCGCTACGATTACTGCCCGTACTTAATAGGGTGCGATCGTTTTGAATAATGGCACGATACTCGCGAGTATTGAGCAAATTCGTGGTCGCGATGCCAGCACGTTTTAAATCACGGCCTAATTCCGCCATGGTGTGGCATAAAATCGTGTCGCCATGTTGCGTTTTAATGTAATCGCTTAGCTCAAAACCTTTGGCGATAAAACGATAGTTAACGCCCTTACCATCGCCCGCAGAGGCCAGCACAGCTTGGTACAGTAAGCCATCGGCCTTTTGATATTCGTAAATGATGTAGCTTGAATCGTGTGGCAAATACCAACGCTCGAAACTGTCGCGGGTCGAAGGCACCACGCGGCTTGGGTATTCACCATAAAAAACAGGGACTAGACGTTGTAATGTCGTTTTACCCGAGGCGTTAGTACCACAAATGTTGGTATGACCATTGAGGGCGAGTTCCACCACGCCAGGAAGGTGCGTATCAATCAGCACAATACGAATCAAGCTTGCCATTTCATTCCTTATGCAAACGGGAGAATCTTATCTAAGCAGCAGAAGCTGTCTACACGAATAAGAGAAAATCACCCAAGAGGGCCACCGATATTAAAATCGTCACGCTTAACAGCACTGTTACCGTGACTAAAAAGTCATTAAATAATCGTGGCCTAAAAATAGTGCCCCTAAAATAAGGCAATCGCAGTGTATTGGCAATTAAGCGACGATACACTCATGCCATGGCTCACATCTCGGCCTATAGCTAAGCGGCCAATGATACGATAAGTTCGCCTAAATAGGCGGCTAACAAAGCGGCAATTAGCGCCTTAAGAGGTAAATGCCACGATAGTCATTAAGATCGTCATTAAAATGATGATTAGGGGTAAAGCCCCACGACGTTGAGTTTAATTTTCATTTAACGATTCAAACCCTGCTTGCACATAAAACAAAACCCCGACACGGTTGCCAGTATCGGGGCTTTCATTGATCTTTTATAAGCAGCTTAGATTCTACGCTTTTGAGCGACAGACCACAGATGTTCTTGCTCATATTACGCAGAATTCATCCTGTTAGTGATTTAAGATAGGTGGCTAAAATGTCCTAGTTAAGCGGATTAACCTACCCACAGCATAAGTTCATTGGCATTGATTGTATTTAAAATCATAAAGATCGAAGCAGTGCCTTTGCGGGGCACTCCCCGATAGTTGAAGGATCGGCAAGCTAAGCCACTCAGACTTTAAACTGCCCCACCGCGGTACCAAGCTCTGTCGCTAATCCCAATAAATCCCGTGTGCCGGAGGCCACTTCGCTAATCGCGGTACTGTTTTCTTCAGCCGCAGCACTTAAGCTTGAAATGCCCTTCGCCAAAGTTGCGCTGACACTGGTTTGTTCTTCGGCGGCAGTTGCCGTTTGTGCCATTAGGTGCCTTAACTGCTGTAACCGTGCATCGATATCATCCACCTGCCGCTGCATCAACAAGGCTTCAGTTTTGGTGTCGTTGGCGATGGACTCGCATTCACTGCTGCTCGTTGTCAGATTCACCGATAATTGTAAAATACCCTGAATCACAACAGCGATATCCCGGGTCGCCAGTTGCACTTTGCCGGCCAGTTGCCGCACTTCATCGGCGACCACGGCAAATCCGCGGCCTTGCTCACCTGCTCTTGCCGCTTCAATTGCCGCATTGAGCGCCAACAAATTAGTCTGATCGGCAATCGAAGTAATGACGGCCACCACTGAGGCGATTTGTTGACTGTCTTGATCCAATCGGCTGACTTGCTGGCGCATTTGCGCAAATGCAGCCAGGGTTTGTCCCAAACTCTGGCTGACATGGCCGATGGTGAACGTTAATTTCTTTGCCGCGGCCTGACTGGCATTGACTTCGTCTGAAGCCAACACGGCGTGAGAGCCTATTTCGGCAGCGGCATAACTCATTTCTTCAATGGCAGTTGCTAGCATTTCAGTTTCACGCGCCTGAATTTTTAAACTGCCATCGGCCTGAGTTAACGCCGATGAATTTTGTGCTGCAGCCATTTCGAGTGCTTGGCCAACCCCAACTAACTGGCTGATTAACTGCCGTAATTGCAGCTGCATTTTACCAAGCCAGCCCATCAGGCTGGTTTGTGATGCCCCAGACACCGCCATGGTTAAATCACCATTGGCTATCCGACTGGTCATATCGACCATGTCAGCGGGTTCGCCGCCAAGCGGTGACAACACATGATGGCTTACAACCCTAGCAGCGAGTAGCGCCAGAGCAATAGCGGCGACAACGATACCCAGGACAATCCAAAACATTCGGGTTGCCGGAGCCGCGACTTCCGCCACATCAATTTCCGCTAACAAAGCCCAGCGCAAGCCAAAGATCTCCAGCGGCGAGTAAGCGGAAACGACCGGATTATTCAGGTAATCATCGATATAAGCTAAACCTGCCTTGCCTTTTAAGGCCTCTTCGCTGGCCGCGGTGGCCACGCCATTTTGCTCAACTGACCCGGCAAAAGACGCCTGTACACTGCGTTTTTGTGGATCTAAAAAGGAATCAGACCGCATCCGCTGATCAGGCCCAACGAGATACGTTTCTCCACTTTTGCCCATGCCTTCGCGTACTTGCATCACCGAATTAATCCGGTCGATGGACAGCTGCACCGCCACCACCCAGCTGTCGCCGTTACTGATAAGCTCCTTCGCCATAAATGCAGCGGCTTGTCCTTTGGACGGAGCATAAGGTGCAAAATCTTCAATCAACACTTTGGGTCCTTGGCCTTTAACCCGCTGAAATAACTTAGCAAGGCCGGAATTGGCGTAAGGGCCATTAATTAAGTTACTTTGAAAATCCGGCTCTTTTGCTACTGAATAGAGCACTATCCCGTCGGGGCTAATAATAAAAATGTCGTAGAAACCCAATTGCTGTGAAATCGGCAGCAACGCTGCGTGCAACGCTTCTGGTTGTGCCGGATCAAACTGCGTTTCTACCACCGCATGCACGGCACCCAGTCCTGCGGCAAAATCACCAAATAACCCATTAATTTGGCGTTTTTTAATTTCTCTGACCGCTTCTAGTTTTACTTCAGCCTGGGCAAATAACTCTGCACGCGCCAGCAAAGTGACACATAACGTGGCAATCACTAATGGAATTAACGCGGTGAGTAAGCTGATCAATTTAATTTTTTGAGTAAAACGCATGATATCTGGTCCTTGTGTCGGGAGAACTCTGGTTGCTCAGCCCCTTTTTGGCATACACGCAAAAGGCAAACTGTCGTAGTTGTTATTATGGGCATTTGGATTTTAAAGATAATTAATGCTAGTACTTTTGCAACAAATGGCACAACTTTGTTGATTAAATGTTGATGACATAAAATTACATGATCGTCGCACGGTCGAAGTAGGAACCATTTCTAGAGTCCGCAAAAAAAACAAAACCCCGACACGGTTTCCAGTATCAGGGTTTTCTTTTACAAGAACTCTTGTACAAGAACTTTGGTTTGAGGCTTTTAGGCGCCAGACCAGCATCCTCGCTTTCGGTATGACTTTTTACAAGCATACACTCTGCAAATTTAACAATGGATGGCTGGTTAAATTCTGCTCGTTAAATTCTAAGCCTAAGGTGAGATAGCACCGAGCCACAATGTATTTGCCTTGCCGGTGGTGGAGAGTGTGTTTTATGGCAAAATCTTTGGACGATTTCCCAAGGTGTTTCATTAGCGGATATTCGAGGGGCGCTTGCCCGCCCCTACGCTTTAACTGTGGCGGAATAATCCAAATTAGACAGTGAGATTATTTGTTTACCAAGGGTCTAAACCCAGCGTAATGCACTGACTTATCGAGCTTAACCTGTACTACTGGCGTGCTTATAAAACGTATTGAACTAGGTGCTGCTTTAGCTTTACCGCTGCAACCGCAGCCGCCACCGGTAGAATGACTACATCCGCCCTTGGCTGCATGTTTGAGTGAAGCGCGACCTTGAGATGCATCCGTCAACCTAAGATTAAGATCCGCTGTTTGTGCAAGCAAAGTCGCCACTGCTTGACTCGCACTACCTTTGCTCACACTCATCCCCGCATCGAGCAACTTTCCTAACATGCGCTCACCGATATTCTGCACAAGTACAATGTCGGTACCTTGTTGAATAATCAGCTCTAATAAGGCTTTTTTAGCACTACAGCCACCCTCAGTTGCCGGGTTGTCGACCAGCTTAATCAGCTGAAACTGTTCATTATAAAAGCCAATATGTAGGGCTTTCGTAAAGTGACTGGCGAGGCGTTCGCGGCTCATCGGCATGGCAATAATCATGATAAATCCTTGTCTGTTTGGGTTGGCAGCCTCAAGGCTTGACCTTGGGTGATGGCCGTGGCCACCTTTTTACGGGCATTGGCGAGAAGGTATCCAAAGGTTTGCCGCGAGATCCCCATCAAGGCCGCAGCTTCGATCTGGCTTAATCTTTTAACGTCACCCAGTTCGAGGGCCTCAAACTCATCGGCCTCTAATTGAATATGGGTTAATTTAACCGCAGGGATCCCATTAGGCTTAAATAGGCTACAGGGCACACAGCTCGATAACTGACGGCATTTTTTGGGTCTTGGCATATATGTGTTTATCTTTGAGTCGTCTTATATGTCTTGGAATCGTGTTTTAGGTCTTAGTGCACATCTTGTTTACAGCGCACGATACTCGCGCTCATCTAGCGAGGGGGGTCCATCGCTCTGGATTCTCAAGCGTGATAACGGACTTGATGAATAAGTTCACTAGATGAATCATAAAACTGTCACGAGTTTCTGGCCTATGCCAGAAACTATTATTCGCGACAACGGCATTAAAAACTGTAAGACGGCTCACAGTTACCTATATCAAGCATGACTAATTAACAGAACTGCTGTCTGACGAATGGGGGATTAAAGACTAGGGCGATACCCTCATTATCGATATGTGGTGCATCTCAGTTTTCACTGGAATACGAAAATATTTCGCGCCACAGATATATTGCCATTGATTGTGACTAACACGCTCAATGGCTAGCGCCCTGTAAGGTCAATTTACACCTGCATTGTAGTGCAGAGGGATAATGACAAACTCTGCAAACAAGTAAGCAGCCGTTAAGCGATTTTTATTGGAGTATGAGACAGGCAACTAATGAATATAACTTCGCTATTGCGTGAGTCCGGACATGGATATCCGGCTAGCTTTCGTAGGTACAGGTATGTTGCCTTCGGAAGCGATAGCAATTTATCCATAAGACCAAGGCGAGTACCTAATGCATGTAACTTCGCTAGGCGCGTCATGGAGCATCCAAGGGCGAAGGCCAACGGCCGTTTTGAGCGCGAGATAGGGATATCGAGCTAGCAGTTTAACATGGACGTTTTTGATAGGACGAGCAGTCATCCTTGGTCGACTCTTGATTAAAAATCAGAGGGGTGAAGCCCCACGACTTTGACTTTGATTTGGCTTTTAAAGAAATGAAGAAGGATGGGACAGGCTAAACCGCTGTCGCCAGAAAAAACAAAACCCCGACTCAGTTACCCGAGTCGGGGTTTTCATTTTTCTCTTACAAGAACTTTGGTTTAAGCGATTAAGCTAAAGACCGCAGATGTTTTTGCTAATCTAGCGCAGGAAAAATCGTTTTAGAGCAAGGCTTTTTGTTGCGACGTGTAGTGTTTTTCTACACGAGCAACAAAGTAACGCAGCTATAAACGATTTTAACCAGCTAGGATTACATCATGCCGCCCATCCCACCCATTCCGCCCATATCTGGAGCAGATTTTTGTGGAATTTCAGCAACCATAGCTTCTGTGGTGATC
>JBOFUF010000244.1:0-6276 GCA_051652445.1 Shewanella sp. | reverse complement strand
ACTTAGCGATGGCCGAGCGCGCTAATTTGAGTCTTCGACACCCGTCAACTCAACATGAAAACCGATTCTAATCAATTCTGCCGCTTGCTGCGACAAATGAATCTACTCAGCCCCATATTTTGTCTCCGCTGTTATGGTTGTTTTGCATCAGGCGATCAACACGTCAATAGCACTAAGCCGGCCAATACCACGAAGCCATGAGTTTAACGCTAACGACTATCGCATAATGTCGCTTATCTTCGTCCCAAAGCGCTTAACGCTACCCGATTGAATCGAGAAAACACCACATTCATCAGATGTGGATAGCTCAACAAACCATAATTCATCTATTTTGCCGATTAATAAGCAACCGCCCAATCTGCATATTAGTTAAGCTAGCAAATAACAAATTTAAAAACAGTGAGTTACACCCCAAAAAACTAATCCATAGTCACGATAGACCCAATCGAAACAAAGCATTATCACTCAGCCTTATTAACCGCTAACATCCCAGTTAAACCATACAAAATCCAATGTTATATAGGGAAAAATAAGATGACCAAACTGACATCTATCGCCATTTTCATCGCAGGTATGTTAGCCAGTACCCATGCTATCAGTGCAGAACCCATCGAAGTGATTCCAGCAGCCAAGATCACAGAGCCTGAAAAAGTTGAATTAGGTAAAATGCTGTTCTTCGAACCTAGGCTCTCTAAATCTGGCTTTATCTCTTGTAACTCTTGCCATAATTTATCCACTGGTGGTGTCGATGCTCTGCCAACGTCCATTGGTCACCATTGGCAAGAAGGCCCAATTAACTCGCCCACAGTGCTTAATGCCGATTTTATGCTGGCACAATTTTGGGACGGTCGTGCCAGTGATTTGAAAGAACAAGCCGCGGGCCCTATCGCCAACCCGAAAGAGATGGGCTTTACCCATGAACTTGCCACTGAAACGATTGCCTCTATGCCCGCCTACCGGGCGAGATTTGCAAAAGTCTATGGCGATGAAAAAGTCACCATTGATCGTTTAACCGATGCGATTGCCAGTTTTGAAAAAACCTTAGTTACGCCTAATAGCCCCTTTGATCAATATCTTTTGGGTAAGCAAGATGCGATTACTGCGGATGCCAAAGCAGGCTACCAACTCTTCAAGGATAAAGGTTGCGTGAGTTGCCATAATGGCCCCGCTGTCGGTGGCACCATGTATATGAAGATGGGATTGGTTAAACCCTTCCACACCAATAACCCTGCAGAAGGTCGTAAGGGCGTTACGGGTAAAGAAGCGGATAAATTTGTATTTAAAGTGCCGACACTGCGCAATATTGAACTCACCTATCCCTACTTCCATGATGGCAGCGTCTGGACCTTAGAAGAAGCGGTGAATACCATGGCAGACATTCAATTAGGGCAAAAATTTTCTGACCAAGAAGTCAAAAAGCTAGTCACCTTCCTTAACTCGTTAACCGGTGATCAACCACAGATTACGTTGCCCATCTTACCGCCATCGAATAAAGAGACAGTGCGTCCTGTGCCATTTGGCGGCAATAACTAACATCGACAATAACTAACATCGACAATAACTAACATCGGCAATAAGCGATGAACTGAACCACTGTGTTACTTGCTCATGTTGCAAAACAAAAAGGCCGAGAGTCATCACTCTTGGCCTTTTCACGCTCTAGGTCTTTTGACTTAGGTATCCTGGTTTAAGGTTTAATTTATCCCTTAGATTTATCGCCGCTTATTCGCCTTTAAGACGACGATCAAGCTGATCCTTTAGATTTGCGGGCACACCTTTAATTAAAATGGTGTCCGAAATAGGGTCATAAATCACCCGTTGACCTAAGTGACCCCCATCAAAACTTAAGGTCACGCCACCACCTGTACCTGAAAACTTCTTCAATTGACGCAGAGTTGATTTATCCGCCGGAAACTCTTCATCAAGATCATAACTGCCACCACGGGCAAAATCATAGAAGGAGTCCATGCCTTGATCGGCTAACTCATCGGCCAAGTCTTTGATTTCGATGTCAGCACCTTCATCGAAGCGCTCACTGCAATATTCAAACACTTTATTGCGACACTGCTGCCGCTCATCTTTTGTCAACTCACTGCTGGCAACAAAGTCTTCAACCGCATTCATTAAGGTTTTGTTTTGCGCCTTCGTGTTGACGCCTTCGACGCAGCCCATAAAGTCGAGGAAAAAGTCAGCAACTTTACGTCCCGCGCGGCCACGAATGAAGGAGATATACTTGCGAGAATCTTTATCGGCTTGCCACTCGGTTAAATCGATACGAGCTGCCAGCTGAATGTTATTTAAATCCAAGTGATTATTTTGCGACAGTTCCATATCGTCTAACACTGTCATTGATGACTTGGCGCTTAATAACGCCACAAACAGGTAATCGCTGGTGATGCTGGTATAGCAAGACATCAGCAAAAATCCGCCTTGGCTGAAGTCATACTTTGACAATTCTTCTTGCAGTAATTTACTCGCTTGGCCCGAAAATTCGACAAACCCTAAATCGCCACCACGGTATTGAGTTAACGCATTTGCAAAGGCAGGATTGGCCTCACCGTCGTCACCATGAATACCAAAATAGCCAAAACCTTTACCGGCCTTTCCCGTATATGTCTGATGCAACTCGTCAAGCATTACCCCGACCGCCTGACCGTTCAGCAGAGGTTGAGGACGTAAACGGCAGCGTAATTGCCCCTGACTGTCCTGGGAAATCTCGTGAATAATTGCGTGTTCGATGTTAATACTCATAAGCCCTGATAGTGATACTGGGATAATTCCGCTATTATATGCCGCTAATCCATTCCAAAGTGAAACATTTTTTGATTATGGCAATCCAATCGAAATACTCAAACATTCAAGTTGAATCATTAATCGCCGAAATATTGGCCGTGTTAGAAAAGCATAAAGCACCGACAGACCTGAGCCTCATGGCATTGGGTAACTGCGTGACTAACTTGCTAGAACGTAAAGTGCCCAGCGAATCACGCCAAGCCGTGGCTGAACAATTTGCAAAAGCACTCGCAAAATCGGTTAAATCCCAGTAAGTTAACCGAATTACAATCATCAAAAGAATATAAGATACAAGGCCTTTTAGGAATAAGCGTATCACTATGGTCGAGCGAAAAAAGCAAATGAGTCGCGATAGGGTTTCCCGGCTCATCAACTGGGGGCATTGGTTTGCCTTCTTCAATGGCTTGTTAGCCATGATAGTGGGTAGCCGCTATCTTGGCAGCGTAGGTTATCCAGAAACGTGGTATGGCTGGTTTTATCTGAGCGTCAGCACTATTGGTCAGTTTAGCTTTCTCGCTTTTATTGTCTATTTGATCTGCCTATTCCCACTGACCTTGATATTGCCTTATTCAAAGATATTGAGAGGGGTCGCGGCGATCACCGCGACCTTTAGTCTGTGTATCTTATTGTACGATACCATTGTTTATGCTGATTATGGCATGCACCTGAGCCCCTTCGCCTTCGATTTAGCTTGGGCAGATCTTAGTGCTGTACTCCACGGCACGTCCTATATCGTCACGCCACTGGCCATCATCATGATTGAGCTCACGGCAGCGAACTTTCTATGGAAACGCATAGAAAAAATCCAAAAACTTAATTTAGGTAATAAAGTTATCACCTTAGTATGTGTATGTTTTATCAGCAGCCACTTGATCCACATTTGGGCCGATGCCGCCGATATCACAGACATTACCCGTTTTGATGATACTTATCCCTTGTCATATCCCGCCACCGCCCGCTCCTTTATGGAAAGTCACGGCATCGATGGGGCATACCAAAGCAATGATGTTCATCACAACACCAGTGTACTTAACTATCCAAAACAGCCACTCACCTGCCAAGCCGACACCAAAGTCAATGTGTTAATGATTACCATCGACAGTTTACGTGCCGATATGGTCGATAGTAAAAGCATGCCATTTTTGCAGCAATACACAGCAAATAATCAATCTTTTACTCAGCATTTCAGTGGTGGCAACCAATTTAACACCGGCATGTTTTCACTACTCTATGGCCTGCAAGGCAGCTATGGCGATGCCAAAGTGTTTAATAGCACCAGTCCTTTGTTAACCAGCGGTTTTCAACAAGCAGGCTATGAACTGGGGCTTTTCCTCCCTGAAACCAATTTTAATTTGCGTTCAACACAGGCCATATTTAATGACTTTAATCCTGTCATTGCCAAAGAAACCAATGGAAGCGCCGATGCTGACTTACACACACTGGCCAGCTTTAAGCAATGGCACAGCATGCAACAGAAACCTTGGTTCGCCCTCGTTAACTTAAAAGCGCCAGAAGATTTCGATACACCGGTGGGCTTTCTTGGCATAGAAACAGTAAAAGCCGATCCCAAGCTTATTCCTGCACAAAAAGTATTATTCAATCAATATCGCCAATCGTTATATTTTATTGATCAACAACTCAAGGCGATGCTCGCGACTGTGCCCAGCGATACCTTAGTCATCATCACAGGGGTGAATGGGAAAATATTCACCAGCAATAGTGACGAAGCCAATAGAAGCCTGTCACCACAAAGCGTAAAAGTACCTTTAGTGATCCACTGGCCAAACACCGCAGCCTCAACGGTGCAATACCGTACAAGCCATTACGGTATCGTACCAACCTTAATGACCCATGTGCTCGGTTGTACCAATAACACCACCCAATACAGTGCGGGCCGCAGCCTATTGCAGCCCGATAAAGAAACCTGGATCTATATTGGTGATAGCCGCATCTTTGCTATCTATCAACAAGCGGAAGTGACTATGATTGACCGCCACGGCAAATACCGTATTTACGATAAAGACTATAAACAGAGACTCAACAAAAAAATGAGTGCACCTGAGTTGATAGAAGTGATGCGTGAAGGTCGACGCTTCTATAACCACTGAGCTCGATCATCTTAATTAACAAAGCCCCATTCCCAACGGATTGGGGCTTTTTTATTCCCAAGCGACTCAAAGCCCTGCATTCAACAAAAAAGCCGTTATCTTTAGATAGCGGCTTTTTAAGGCTTAAGCTTAAATCAACTCACTCTCCAACTAATCGATTTTAACCGTTGAATAACGCGCTAACCAATGAGCATAGGAGGCGGGTAATACCCAAGATGGGCGCGCAATTTTCAAGATTTGCGCCGCTTGATAGGGCCAATGTGGATTGGCTAAAAACGCTTTACCTATCATCACTAAATCCATTTGTTCATCTTCAATGGCGGCATTGGCATGATGTGGATTATCCATTCCCCAAGACGTCGCAACCGGAAACCCCACTTCTTGACGAACTCGCGCAGCAATCGGCGCCAAAAATGCAGGACTCCAAGGAATATTTGCCGTTGGGGTCGAGAAACAAATGCTCACGTTTAGCATATCAAGCCCAGCTTGCTTAAATTGTTTCACCAAGGCTATCGATTCCGTCAGTGTTTGTTCATCCTTATGATCGAATTCAATCACGCCAAATCGCGCCGTTAAAGGTAAATGCTGCGGCCAAACGTCTCTTACCGCGGCAATGGTTTCTAACAAAAAGCGTCCACGGCCTTGTGCACTGCCACCGTATTGGTCGGTGCGTTGATTTGCATAGGTTGAAAAGAAACTTTGGGCTAAATAACCGTGGGCGAAATGCAGCTCTAACCATTCAAATCCTGCCGCTAAAGCACGCTTTGCTGCCGCCACAAAGTCGGCTTTAACCCGCTCAATGTCCTCAATGGTCATCGCGGTAGGCACGTTAGGCAAATTGGCCCCAAAAGCGACGGCTGATGGCGCTATCGGTTGCCAACCTCGCGCGTCATCATCGGCAATATGGTCATCGCCTTCCCACGGGATATTGGCACTCGCTTTACGGCCTGCATGACCAATCTGAATGCCTGCCACTGCGCCCGCATGTTTAATCGCACTCGCCACCTTTGCTAGGCCCTGCGCTTGTTCGTCATTCCATAACCCAAGGCATTTTGGCGTGATACGGCCTTCGGGAGAAACCGCTGTGGCTTCAACGACGACAAGACCCGCACCGCCACGGGCAAGGCCGGTGTAATGCACTTGATGCCAGTCGTTGATGAGTCCATCTATGGCTTGGTATTGGCACATAGGTGCAACAGCAATACGGTTTTTGAGAGTGATGTCTTTAAGTTTGAAGGATGAAAATAGATCGGCCATGGTGTTTCCTGTGTCGATTAAGATCAAAAGGTATTTGAATACTGAATGACGACAGACTAGCCTTATCGGGCCATAATTTAAAGCACATGCAGATTATAGATTTGATAAATTTTGCTTA
>JBOFUF010000243.1:0-5324 GCA_051652445.1 Shewanella sp. | reverse complement strand
TAAAGCGTGCATCGCGTCTTGATCTTTGGTTTTGCCGACTAACAGCAAACTTAACTCAGGGTTAGCCAGCACTATGCTCAATAATCCCGCTTCAAATACCTTTTGATCGCACAGGATAAGCTGCCGATGCTTAGCGGTACTCAACTCGGCCTGCGCACGTTGAATATCATACACAGCCACATGCATGCCCACTGCCTTGGCATAGCGGCTAAAAAGCTCACTTAGCTGCGGTTTGAAGCCCACTATTAGCAGATCTTCGCCTTGCAAGGCGGCAAATTGTGACGCGGCATCAAAGGGCTTAGCCAATGGCAAGCAGAGGCGTAAATAAAAACGCGATCCCTTTTCAGGCGTGCTTTCGCACCAGACCTCCCCCTTCATCAGCGCACTCAGGCGCTCGCAAATCGCTAAGCCAAGGCCAGTGCCGCCGTATTTACGCGAAGTCGAGGCATCGGCTTGCTCAAAGGATTGAAACAATCGCGCCTGTTTGTCGGCAGGAATACCAATCCCAAAATCTTCCACACAAAATGTCACTAACGCCGACTGATTATCGAGCTCTGCCCGACAACGAACAATAACGTCACTGCCCTGCGGCGAAAACTTCACCGCATTATTGCAGTAGTTTAATAAAACTTGCCCTAAACGTAGCGGATCTCCGATCAAATACCGCGGAAAATCACTCATAAAATCAAAAATTAAGCTCATGTCTTTTTCATCAAGCTTAAAGCCAATCACATTATTCAAATGGCTAAACACATCATTAATATCAAATTCGATGTTTTCTACGGTTAATTTATTGGCTTCAATTTTGGAGAAATCCAAAATGTCATTAATGATATCCAACAGCGAGCCCGCCGCTTGGTGTACTTTGGCAATATAGTCCCGCGGCTTATCCTGTAAATCGGTTTGCAGCGCTAGATAAGACATCCCAATAATGGCATTCATGGGGGTGCGAATTTCATGGGACATATTCGCTAAAAAGTCAGACTTGGCCTGATTTGCGGCGTCCGCTTGAATCTTAGCGCTCGCCAACTCAGTTTGAATCGCTTTGATTTGCGTGACATCAAAAGCCCAACAAAGATTGGCATGCTCACCATCATGTAATGTCGGATAAGCCGTAAATAACATCTGGTGTTTTTGGCCGCTACCATCTGTTAATTGGGATTCAAACACAACCTGATCCTCGTCAGGGGCTAAGCCACGAATATAATGCTGATAATCGGCTGGCGTGACAAAAATATCACCCGGCGCTTGTCCAATCTGCAGGCCTGTCAATTGAGTCATACGCTTATTCACATAACGGCAGATGCCCTTTACACAAACCCACACCCCAATTGGACTCATACCCAGGACGCTTTTTAGCACATCCCGCTCCTGCTGGATTAAGCGATCAACTAAGCGCCTGTCGGTTAGGTCATGATAGGTTGCTAACATATAGCGTTTATTCTCTAACTCAATGCATTTAAGGGTCACCTCCACAGGGATAGCCTGACTGCTGCCGTTATCAATCTCCGCCTCAAATTTAAGCAATCCTTGGGCGCTCACTTCGGCAAAGCTGCGGAGAATGAGCGAAGGACTGGCTAGCATGCAACCTGATATATGGAAACTCGTAATGTTAGCCCCCTGCAATTGCGCCTTATCTTCAATCTGCAATAAGGTTTGCAGGGCGGTATTGCACTCCTTAATCTTGCCTTGTTCATTAATAATCACGCAGGCATCCACTACCGAATCAAACAAGGCCTGAAATCTATGCATACTGGATTCAAGCTGGGTCGCGATAAGCTTACGCCTAGCCAGATCGCGCTGAAGCCGATAACGCCAAATCATAAAGGCCAGCACCAAGAGTAACACTCCCGCGGCTACCGCCATAAACCAACGCTGGATCCGTTGGGTGTCCATGGCAAAATAATAATTAACATTTTGCCAGCGCTTGCCAATATCGGCATGGGTTTGCGTGGGGATCTCTGCCAACGCCTTGTTCAAAATCGACTGCAATTGCGGCCAGTCTTTACGGACGCCCATCGCATGAACAAAATCAATACCGGCTGGCGCGGCGATGATTAATTGCTGATAGGCAGGGTTATTCAGCGCCTCTACCGCTTTAGGCAATAACACAACGGCGGCATCGACCTCTTGGGATAAAAGGGCCGAAAAAAGCTGATCTAACGTTTTAAAGGTAAATAGCGGTAATGTGGGGTAACGGTTTGCGACCTCCTCTTCGACAATATCACGGCTAATCACCGCCACTTTTTTGCCCCGCAAGTCTGATATGCCCTTGACCGGTTTGGCGTCACGGCGCATCACTATGACTGCCGGAAATTGCCCTACGGCAGATGTGAATAACATCCGCTGCTCGCGAGCGGCCGTTGGCGCGACAAATGACAACACATCGGATCTCTGCGCCTCAAAATCGCTGAGGGTTTGCTTCCAAGAATAACTGGGGTGAATATCAAACCGGATAGGAACCAGCTTAGCGATTTCAGCTAAATAATCAGCCATTAATCCGGCGTGTTTCCCTTCTGGGGTGATAAAGTCTATCGGCGCGCCGTCGGATTCAACCCCGACACGGATAAGCCGCTGTTGGCGTAAAAAAGCCAACTCCTGCGGGGTTAAACTCTCAAGAAATTGCTCACGGGCCTCGGTAGGCATCAGGTCGGCAAGGCGTAACTCATGCCTCGGTAAAGCAGGATTAAAATAGCGTGACAGGCGCCTAAAATCTAACCTCAGCCGGTCATAATTCAGTATCGGCGCATACTCGCGGTCATTAGCGGCCGTGACCACCACTAACGGTGCGACGTAATCGCCTCTGAATGTCGTATCTTCCCCCAGCATTAAATGATCAAATAAAATGGTCAAGCCAATAGCCCCAGAAAATTGACTGCCAGCAATCGCCGCCTGTATTTTGCCCGCCACCATCGCCTGACCAACCTGCTCAGACCATATCATTGATCCCACAACAGGGGCACGCTGGCCCAATAAATGATGGGCTTTTTCGGCCACCGCCAATGCCATCTCCGGCCCCATGCCAACGACAATGTTGGGCGCTGTGGCCAGTGCGGCATCATAATGAGCTAATGCTTGCGCGGCGCTCCAGTCGGTGTAACCTGTCTGCAAAGTGCCCGCAACTGAGCCCACAAAACGCTCGATATCCTGCACGCCGCGCTCAACATGTGCGTGTCCCTGTGGGCCGGCAATTAACAGTACCGACGGCGATGCAACTTCATTAGCTTGGGCAGCAACGAGACTCTGCATCAATAATTGCCCAGACTTATGATCGTCCATAGTCACATTCGCAATATAATTGGTCAATTTGGCTAATTTAGCTGGGGACGGCCTGTTGCCCCCCGCCCGAATGGTCACCACGGGAATATTGTGTTGCTGCACCTGCGTAATTAACGCTTCGCCAATGTCGGACACGGGCGTAAAAATCAGCCCATCGACCCTTTGTGATATTGCCTCTTGGCCTAAGCGCATCAGCGTAGCCAAAGTGCCATCAGAATAGACAATGGTTAACTGGATAGATAAATCCGCTGCCGCCAATTGCGCTACCGTCGCCATATCAGTCTGGAATGCCGATTCGGCAGGCATAATCATCGTCACCCTAAGCGGGTCAATACCCTCTGCTGGCGTAGCTGAAACGGAACTATGGGCCATCAGCAAAGAGAACAGCAGTAAGGCGCTCGCCCCAAGGTGGTAACATTTAGCCTGCACGCCTAGTGCGACAAGATTGCTACGCCTGTTAACCAAATAAACGGCCAAGGCAAGTAATTGACAATGCAGCCATTTACTTAAACAAAACACGCCATCACCACTTTGCATTCAACTTCCTCACTCTTTACTGATGAGCCAACATTCACATTACAAGTTATAGTATAAAACACTGCTCAGCCGCAGATTGGTGATAGTGAAAATGAAAAGGCACATGTTAACATGCGCCTGAGCATTTTATGGACGGGTAATGCTTTAAGGTTTTGATTTTGGCCATGCTGGTGGCTATATTGATGGCTATGTTTGCAGTTGTGGGCGAGACCCATGCTATTTGCTCAGGAGTCGTGATGACACAGACAGTGATAAAACCGATCGTATTAGTCGTGGACGACGCGCCTGATAATATTCAAATTCTGCATGGTTTACTCTCGGCGCAATACAGCATTAGGGTCGCGACCTCAGGCGCCAAAGCCATCGCCTTAGCCTCGCTTGAACCAATACCTGATTTAATTCTGTTAGACGTGATGATGCCTGAAATGGATGGTTTTCAAACCTGCAGTCGCCTTAAACTCAATCCTTTGACCCGCAATATCCCCATTATATTTGTGACAGCCAAAACCGACACCATCGATGAGCAAACAGGCTTTGACTTAGGAGCGGTAGACTATATTGCCAAACCGATTAGCCCGCCGATCCTTAAAGCGCGTATCCAAACCCATTTAGCATTAGCATCAAGGGCGAATCAACTCGAAATCTTAGTACAACAACGCACTCAAGAGCTCGAATCGACAAGGTATAAAATTATACAAAAACTCGGTCGAGCTGCTGAGTTTCGTGATAATGAAACGGGTCTGCATATTATTAGAATGAGTCAATATGGTTATTTATTGGCCCAAAAAATAGGACAGCCTGCCCATTGGTGCCAACTCTTTCTTAATGCTGCCCCCATGCACGATATCGGTAAAATCGGTATCCCAGATGCCATTTTACTTAAGCCCGGTAAACTAACAGCAGAGGAATACTTGGTTATTCAAAAGCACCCCCAAATAGGTGCAGAGATCATCGGTGATGATGATAATCCTCTTCTGGCAATGGCTAAAGATATCAGCCTCTATCACCATGAACGATGGGATGGAACAGGCTATCCCAATGGGATCAGCCAGCACCATATTCCACTGTCCGCCCGAATTGCGACCATTGCCGATGTCTTTGATGCGTTAACGACCTCACGTTGTTATAAGCTTGCTTGGAGCATACAAGACGCATTCGACTATCTAATAGAGGGGGGAGGATCACAGTTTGATCCCTCATTGGTCTCAGCATTTGTTGAATGTCGCCAAGCTATCGCGCATATCTACACCCAATTTGCAGAACCGACATCCATTAAGCACGATTGACCGAACGTTCATCCGGTCAATCACTCATGCCATCAAACTGGGCAGTTCAGTGGCCGTCATCACAATGCCATCCGTGCTGCTCATATACCCAAGCTACCTGAAGATACGAGTTTCAGAGCGCCTAGGGTGCTTCAATTCAAGGCGCATCAATGACAGAATGTCGGCCACCTTTTGAATTGATGCAACACGGAAGTGGAGTGCCCTAGGCGCTCCGTCCCGGCG
>JBOFUF010000242.1:0-4438 GCA_051652445.1 Shewanella sp. | reverse complement strand
TTTGATGGGGCTATTCTTCATTTCCATTGGTATGATGCTCGACTTTGCCTTAGTCATGGGTTTTTGGTGGCAAATTTTACTGATCTTAGTTGCAGTAATATTTGGCAAGGCATTGATCATTCATGGTATTTTAAGGTTGGCGGGTGAGCCTTTTCGGATATCCATGAGTACCGCGATGAGCCTAGCCCAAGTGGGCGAGTTTAGTTTTGTGGTGTTGGCTTTAGCCGTTAACTATCAACTTTTAGATAATGAAATCAGCACTATATTAGTTATGGTCACAGTGCTTTCCATGACAATAGCCCCTTGGTTAGTTCGTCATAGTGTAGATATTACTAAATGGGCTCTGGGAATTCACCAAGCAAAGCATGTCGATGATGCTGTGCCGCTCGTGGTGGATGAGCAGGATCTGGTGATGATTTTTGGTTACGGCCGAGTAGGGCAAACCATTGCCCGTTTTTTGAAAACTGAAGCAGTGCCTTATTTGGTCATGGATCTTGACCCCACTCGAGTCTCAGAGGCACGTCGTGCTGGTGAACCAATCTATTTTGGCGATGTATGTAAGCGTGCGATTTTAAAACAAATAAGCGTAAAACAGGCCAAGATGATCGTCATTACTTTTTGTGAGTTGCGTAGCGTAGAAGAAGTCTTGCCTTTATGTAAGTTATTAGCACCAGAGGCTAACATTTTAGTCAGAACCAAAGACGATAGCGATCTAGATTTGCTAAAAAAAGCGGGTGCCAATCAAGTGATCCCAGAGTCGTTAGAGGGCAGTTTAATGTTAGTGTCGCAGGTTTTACATCAATGTGGTGTCCCACTGACACGGATCCTGAAACGTATAGAATCTGAGCGGCGCAATCATTACCAATTTTTACACGGTTTTTTTTCCGGTACAGAAACTGATTTCACCTTAGCGTCATTGCATGCAGTGGCATTACCGCGCGGGGCTGATGCGGTGGGTAAAACGGTTGCTGATATCATGTGGGAATCATTGAGGGTGGAGTTAAGGGCGATTCGACGCGGAGGAACTGAAGTAGAATATCCTGAACAGGGCTGGGTTTTTAGTGCTGGGGATATTTTATTGATAGTGGGTAAACCACGAAGACTAGAAAAAGCAGAAGCCAAACTGCTACACGGTTAATGGAGTAGTTAACGGTTCTTCATGAAAAATATGTATAAATAAAAATGCCGACATAATGTCGGCATTTTTATCTGGAAGTTGTTATCTTAAATTAGACAATGTCTAATTACAGAATAACTACGTTCGCAGCTTGAGGACCTTTTTGGCCTTGTTCGATATCAAAAGAAACCTTTTGACCTTCAGCAAGAGTTTTAAAGCCTTCTGAAACGATTGCGCGGAAATGAACGAATGCGTCAGCGCCACCATTGTCAGGAGAAATAAAACCGAAACCTTTATCTTCGTTAAACCATTTAACTACACCAGTAGTTTTAGACATGAATGTCTCCAAAATTTTCAAACAAATAATTCGCAATTATGCGGGATGTTAGCCAGAAATAGAATTATTTACATTGATGATAAGTTATGAGTGGAAAGCTTCATGACAGCAAAAAAAATATTACAGGCGTAGCGAAGGTTTTCAAATACATAATATTGCTTATAAATAGGTCTGAATCACAGGCCGGAATAAATAGTACCACACTCTAGGGGTTTGTATAGTTTTATTTTTAAATATCGCTCATGTTGAGGCTGGCTTTTAGAGATAAACAGTAAGAGTTGTAATGTATAACTCTTACTGTTCAACATCATACGGGGTTATTGGGTTCAGTGAGAATATTTTATCATACCAATGTGATGAGTTTATCTATCGTGACTATCACTCTGGCTTTCGGCCAAGCCTTTCAATACAATCCCACGCAACTTATTCATAAATGTCGCTGAACAAGGGTTCGCTATTGTTTTGTCATCGATATTTTTAGTTTCAAGGTTTTTACATGAATCGCTTGTCCCCCCAAGATCCTATCCAATTAACTCGAACCACGATTGAGTCATTATTCACGCCGCCAACCTTAATGCGTGCCCGTGATTATGTGATGAAGGGGCGGGTTTTGAGCGCCAAAGCCAATGCTGACTTTCGTCATATAGAAGGTCGTGTCATTGGAACGGAATCCCTGCCATATCGGCAAGATATTCGCCTCGTCAGTGTTAATCACAAACTGATTATGAACGGCTTCTGTTCATGTCCTGCTACGGGGCATTGCAAACATATCGCTGCCGTTCTTTACAGTTTACTGAGTGATAGAACCGTAGAAGATCAACGTATTGCTCAGTGGTTACATCTGCTAGACGAAAGTGATGATCTCACGGTTTCAAATGTCGATTTACTCTACGATGATCGCGTGTTCTATGTGTTATCTAAAGATGATAACGGTGTGTTTCTTGAGCTAAGAAAAGGCAAACTGGCGAAGACGGGCAGCTATAACAAAGGCTCAAAAATCGCGTTATCCGATGTGCAGTACTATATGCCAGCTTGGATTGGCGCTGAAGATGTGCTCATCATCAATCTTATTATGTCTACTCGTCGTCATGGTGCCTCGCGTTTATATATTAAAGCTCCATTAGGGGCCATTGCACTGGAAAAAATGCTTGCTACTGAGCGTTGTTTTTGGGAGGAAAGCCGTTTGCCTCTTACTCGAGGTGAGCCAATAAAGCCTGAATTTATATGGTTTGATAAAGATGCCGAGCATAAGCAGATGCAGTTAACTCTGCCCAATAAAGAGAATTGGGAGCTGATCCCCTGCGAGCCGCCAAGCTATGTCGATTTAGATTATTTTAACATTGGTGTGCTAGACACTGACATCAGTGTTGAAAAGCTGTTGTTACTCAGCCAGATGCCGCCAGTGCCTAGCTCATTGATTGAACGGGTCAGCCATAAGTTGATTCAGCATTTTTCAACAAAAACGGTTCCGACGCCAGCGTCGATTGATTTTGTGGAGTTACAAGTGCCGCTGCAAGTCAGGTTAACGCTAACGTCACAGGTTCTGCCTGAGTTTGCTATGGCGCAACCTTTGGTGCTGCTCGAATTTGTCTATCAGGATGTGGTTCTAGGGGGGCGATACCCCGACGAGGCATTATCCTTCGTTACTCAGGGCGGAAAATCCTATCAGGTAGCGCGGCAGATCGCGTTAGAGAAAGAGGCGAGTGACGCTTTGATGATGTTGGGGCTTAACGAACGGGTGCCATCCTTTATGCCTAACAGCAGCAGCTTTGTGAGTATTTGGGGAGTTGGCCCACTCCCTGAAGCTATCGATGCTTGGTTGCACTTTATACAACAGCAAGTGCCGCGCTTAGAGATTTTAGGCTATCAAGTGCATTTTGCGGATAATTTTAACTTAACTGTTATCGACACGCCCCTGGCCATTGAGCTCGATGATTCGCAGGATGGATGGTTTTCTTTATCTCTCAATGCGGATATTGATGGCCAAATGATCCCCATGTTGCCGCTCATTGCCACTTGGCTTAAACAGCATGGGGAACCGGCAGATAATGCTGAACTATTACTCCCAACCCCAAATGGCAAGTGGTTAAAGGTTAAGGCAAGTGTCATTAAACCTCTGGTCAGTATCATTTTGGAGTTATTTGATGGTCATAAAGGCCATAGTGTGTCTTTGCCAAAATATCGCGCGCATCTACTGAATGATTTTGCCGAGAGTGATATTCGGCTGCTTAATGGTGAGCGAGTGCGAGGACTTGCGACAAAGCTTGATAATTTTAATGGTGTAGTCGAGGTGGCGGTACCTGAAGCGCTCGTGGCGCAGTTGCGACATTATCAACATCAAGGTTTAAACTGGCTTTGTTTTTTGAAGGAATATCAGCTTGGCGGTATTTTGGCCGATGATATGGGCTTGGGCAAAACTATTCAAACCTTGGCTTTTTTACTCAAGCAGCAAGAATATCAATCCACGGGCGCGAGCTGTTGCCCGAGTTTAATCATTTGCCCAACGAGCTTAGTGGGTAATTGGGCGAAAGAAGCCGCGAAATTTGCGCCATCGTTAAAGCTTGTCGTTATCCATGGCGCGTTACGCAAACCTTTGCTCGAACGCTTAAATGAGTTTGACATTGTGGTGACCACCTATCCGTTGATTGTACGCGATAGTGACTATTATCAACGGCAAGTGTTTGAACATATAGTGCTCGATGAAGCGCAGCAGATAAAAAATGCGCAGGCAAAAGTGACTCAGGTGATTAAAACACTCAAATCGAGCTTTAGATTATGTTTGTCGGGGACGCCGCTTGAAAATCATTTAGGTGAACTTAAGTCCTTAATGGATTTTAGTTTGCCAGGCTTACTGGGCACGTCTGCTTTCTTTAACAAATCCTTTAGGCACAAAATTGAACGTTATGGTGATATGGCGCAAGCGCAAGTCTTGAGTCAACGGATTGCGCCTTTTGTGCTGCGTCGCACTAAAGATCAAGTGGTGA